>NZ_JAKUSO010000001.1:0-89398 GCF_022449305.1 Oceanibaculum sp.
AGATGCACCGCCTGCGGATTCAGCAGGGCGAGAGTGCGGGCGAACTCGGCCAGGAAATGCCGGCGGTCGCGCTGGGACAGAAGGAAGCGGTCGAACTGGCCGCCCGCCAGCAGCGCGTCGCGTCCGTCCCGGCTGCGGCGCAGGACGGTGCCGGGATGCGGCGGCAGGTTGGTGGCGGCGGCCAGATGCGCCTCCGCCCTGCCATCCGCGTTCAGGGCGCGAACCAGCCGTGCCGCCTGAATCTCCGTGCCGCCCGGATGCGCGTCCGGATGATTATGGACCAGATGCAGGACCCGGATCACGCGGGCACGGGCAACGGCGTTTCGGCGAAGGTCGGATCGGCCATCAGCGCCGCGATGGCCTCGCCCCAGACCCTGTCCTGCAGCCAACCATTATAAGCCGAAGCGATGCCGCCGCGATGACCCGGATGCAGCGCCATTGAGGTCCGCTCCTGATGGGTCAATACGACATCGGCGCAGTAATGGTTCCGCCGCCCCAGCGCCCGGCAGGCCAGCGCCAGCGTGGAATCCTCGAAATCGCCCAGCACATAGCCGGCATCGAATCCGCCCGCCTGCCGGAACAGGCCGGCATCGATCATCAGGCAGGCGCCGGTGACGCCCGGCACTTCGCGGCTGACCAGTGCTGGCGGATGGTCGCCGGGAAAGCCCTTCCAGTAATGCCGGTTCACCCACCATCTCTGCTCCCCGTGCGAGAAGAACAGCCCGGCATGCTGCAAGCCGCCATCGGGGAACAGCAGGCGCGGCCCGGTGACACCGACATCCGGCTGGGCGCGGTGGAACGCCGCCAGCCGCGCCAGCCAGCCGGATTCTTCCGGCACAACATCGGCGTTCAGGAACAGCAACAGCGGGGCGTTGGCCAGCCCTGCCCCCAGCATGCAGGCCGGGCCATAGCCGTAATTCTCCGCACACACCGCCAGGCGACAGGCCAGCCCGTAGGTGCGGTGCAGCCCGTCCAGCCGGTCGCGCACCAGCGCCGCATCCTCCGGCCGGTCGAGCACATAGATCATTTCGGCATCGCGCAGGCCGGGATCGAAGCCGAAGCGCGCCGCCTGGATATCGAGGAAATCATAGGCACCATAGAGCGGCACGATGATGCTGACCGCGGCCTCCGACGACGCCGCACCGAAGCGCTGAACATCGGCCAGATGCCTGCCTGCCATCAGATCGCCATTCAGGGCGGAGAGCGCCGGATGCACGCAGCCTTCCAACAGGGCCGGTGTCACCGCTTCGGCGGGCAGGCTGGCCAGCAGCGCGTCGCGGCTTTGTGGCCGGGACAGGCGATGCACCGGGGAGACCAGTTCCTCGGTCAGGCCGCCCTGCAACGCGATTTCCAGCCGTACCTGCAGGCAATGGCAGGGGTCGCACACCAGTGGCACGAAAGCGGCGAAATTCGGCGGGCCCGGATGGGCGGGCAGGCCGTCCGGCGCAAAATGCCGGCGCACCGGATCGTCATTCAGCGGCAGAAGATGTGGCGTAACAGGCTGGCGCTCACCAAAGGGGCTGATCAGCGTCAGCCCTTCCACCGCACCATGCGGGTCCCACAGCCAACCGCGCAGGAACAGGCCGGCATCGCCGCAGGGTATCGCCAGCGTCAGCCCGGCACCGAAATCATAGGCGCGGTCGGCGCGCTGCCGGGCCGGTAGCGCTTCCAGCCTTTGCAACCAGGCGAAATCGGGACCGAAGGCCGGAGCGCTCATTCGCCCCAGCGCCTCGCGCAGGGCAAAGCGGACCTCCGTGGGATAGGCAGCAGTGCGCTGCAGATAGGCATCCGGCCCGGTTACGGCCTCAATGGCCGGTTCATCGGGCTGAAACCGCCCGAACCGCGTCAGCCCGTCCGCCTGCCGGCCGATAAATACAGCACCATCTGGCACGCCGCCGGCATCGGCGGCCTCCACATAACAGCACCCGCCTGCGAGACGGCAGGCAAACAGGATCGATGGCGTGCCGGCCATAGCGGCCCCTATGACATCCCAGGGCTGATATTAAAAATTGTTTCTGTATAAGAACGCAATCAAAAGGCGAGAAAGCCTGTCAGCGCATCGCGCTGGCGGTCCATTTCACGACCGGAGCATAGCGCTGGCTGAGGAACTGATAGGTGGACCGGATCAGCCGCACCGCATTCTCATCGGCGACAATCGGCGTCTCCCGCCAGAGATCGAAAATCTCATCCCATTCTAGCGAATAGCCGCGCAACAGGTCGCGCTTGTCGCGGATATAGCTGACGCTGTTCTCATAATTCAGCACCAGGCTGCGCACTTCGGACGTATGATCGTCCATATCGGTGAAGATCGCCTTGATATCCTTCTCCGGCGTCGAGAACAGCACCTTTACCCGGCTGATTTCGTCCTTCACTACGCGGCTGGTCTTGAACAGCTTCATCAGCTTCTCAAGCTTCTGCGCGATGGAATCGAGGGCAAGAAAATGCTCCCGCAGAGCCTCGAGATAGGAGAGTTCGCGCACCAGCGCCTCGATGCGCTGGCTCACCCGGTCGGTCGGCGACAGGGTGGCATCGGCCCCACCGCCGATTTCGCTGCCCAGGCGGGTAATGGCGCGATCGAGCTTTTCCTTGGTCTTGGGGTCATCGGCCACCTGCTCCAGCAGGTCCTCATCGACCAGCACCTGCTCGTCGCCGGACACCCAGGAGGCAAGCTGCACATCGATGCGCATGCGCGCGCGCTTGTAATGGCGCGGCTCGATGCTCCAGGAGGCAGAGCCGTCAATCACCTCGTTGGGTATGGAATCGCCGGGATGCACTTCCCGCACATGCTTCAGCGCCTGACCGACCAGGTCGATCAGCGGCGCGTCGGGATGATCGCCCTCGATCCTGAATTCCGTGCGCAGCGCATTGATCGGCAGCACGACCTTCAGATCGTCCGATGGCAGGTTATAGACAGGCTCACCCGTCAGGGAATCGCGGCGGAAATGGCCGCCCTCGATCTTGAACAGACGATGCTGAAACTGGAACTGGGTCGCTTTTTCCATCGCCGATGCCAACTCACCGCTTTTCGTGTGCGGTAACCATACGCCAAGAAAGTTAACGATCTTTAAATTCCAACCTAACTCCCACGACCAAGCCGCGCGGCGGAGTCCCGTCAGGCCACACGGACAATGCCGACAAGGCCGATCAGCACCAGGGCAAGCCCGATCATCTCCCGCCGCGACAGGCTCTCGCGGAACACGCGCTGCGAGACGATCAGGCTGAACAGCAACTCGGTCAGTCCCAGTGTGCGGACATTGGCGACCGGCTCCAGCGCCATGGCGGTAAACCAGCCGATGGAGGCCAGCGCCCCCATCATCCCAGCCAGCAGCGACAGCCGCCAGGCCTTCAGCACGGCCAGAACGACAGGCGCGTTACGCGCCAGCAGCCAGCCGCCCAGCAGCACGGTCTGGATGGTCTGCGCCCAGACCAGCGCGGTCGCTGCCCCCATCACCGGCGAGGCCGGCTCCAGCGCCAGGGCCGCGCCGCGATAGCCCACCGCCGACAGCGCGAACATCGTACCCGACGCAATGCCCAGCAGCGCCGGACGCGAGCCGAGACCGGCGATCAGCGCGGACAGCGACATCTTGCCCGCCGGCAGCGAGACCAGCATCACACCCGCCGTCGCCACCAGCATGGCGATGACCGCCGGCAGGGTGACCGGGTCGCCGATCAGCACCGCGCCGAACACCGCGACCTGCAGGATTTCGGTCTTGGAATAGGCCACGCCCAGCGCGAAATTGCGCTCCGCCATCGCCCGCAGCAGCAACGCCGTGGCGGCGATCTGCGCCACCGCCCCTTCCGCCACCCAGAACAGGAAGGACCAGTTCGGACCCGGCACTGCCTCGCCCGACGCACCCCAGACCAGCAGCAGCCAGGCGATGGCGAAGGGCAGGCCATAGAGGAAGCGCACCAGCGTCGCCCCCAGCGTGCCCAGCCCGGCCACCAGATGGCGCTGGGTGGCATTGCGGATCGTCTGGGCGAAGGCCGCCCAGAGGGTGATCGGTATCCAGATCCAGGCAAGGTCGGCGATGGACATGATGGGTCTCGGCAGGAAGCGGTGCCTGAACTCTACCGCATGAAGGCCGGGCCAGGCCTGCAATATGCGCAGGCCTCTTCCCGCATGCACCCCTGCCCATCGGATGCTATAGAGCGTGTCAGGCCGGCATCCTCGACATGCGGGCACACCGAAACCGACCGGACCAACATGCCTTCGACCCTTCGCCTGGCGCTGATCCTCGGCGCGCTGACCGCCTTCGCCCCCATGTCCATCGACATGTATCTGCCCGCCTTTCCGGCGCTGCAGCAGGATTTCGCGACCAGTGCCGGCAATGTGCAGCTGACATTGTCCGTCTTCCTGCTGGGGCTTGCCGTGGGGCAGCTGCTCTATGGCCCGCTGGCTGACCGCTATGGCCGCAAGCCGCCGCTCTATGTCGGGCTCACTGCCTATGTGCTGGCCTCCGGTGGTGCTGCGCTGGCCGGCGGTATCGACAGCCTGATCCTGCTGCGCCTCGCCCAGGCGTTGGGCGGCTGCGCCGGCATGGTGATTTCCCGTGCCATGGTGCGCGACCTGTTCGACGAGCGCGGCTCGGCCCGCATCTACGCCCATCTCATGCTGGTGATGGGGCTGGCGCCGATCCTGGCGCCGCTGGTCGGCGGGCAGATATTGCTGATCGCCGACTGGCGCGCGATCTTCTGGGTGCTGGCCGGCTTCGGCTTCCTCTGCCTGCTGGCGGTCATCTTCTTCTTGCCGGAGAGCCTGCCCGCCGAAAAACGCCGCCGCGACGGGCTGGGCCAGGTGTTCCGCACCTATGGCGGGCTGCTGGCCAACGGCCATTACCTTGCCTTCGCCATGACCGGCGGCTGCGTGCAGGCGGCGATGTTCGCCTATATCACCGGATCGCCCTTCGTGTTCATCGAACTCTATGGCGTGCCGCCCGAACAGTACGGGTTGCTGTTCGGCCTCAACGCCATCGGCCTGATTGCCGCCGCGCAGCTGAACCACCGGCTGCTTGCCCGCTTTGAGGGGCGCACGATCCTGAACGCCGTTCTGCCGCTTGCCGCCCTGGCCGGCGTCGCGCTGGCGCTGATCGCGGCGACCGGCATCGGCGGGCTGATCGGACTGCTGGTCCCGCTGTTCTTCTGCGTTGCCAGCCAGGGGATCGTCGGCCCGAACGCGCTGGCCGCCGCCATGGCGTCGCAGGGCAGGAACGCCGGCAGCGCCGCCGCCCTGATCGGCGTGCTGCAATTCGGCACCGGCGGCATCGCCGGCGCGCTGGTCGGGGTGCTGGATGACGGCACGGCCCGGCCAATGGCCTTCATCATCTGCGCCCTGCTGCTGGCCGCGCTGGCCTTGCGCCTGTTCGTGCTGCCAAGGATGGAAGCGAGGGTGTAAAGTACGCGTGACGTAACGCGTACCATTCGTTATAGTGCCGTGTGATTAAAAGCTTCGCCGACAAGGAAACGCGGGACTTCTTCGCCGGAAAGCGGGTTCGCCGCTTTGCCGGTATAGAACGTCAGGCATCCCGGCGGCTGCAAATTCTGGAATCTGCCGATTCCATTGAGGATTTGATGCTGCTGCCGTCCAATCGCTTCGAAGCGCTGGGCGGCAGCCGCAAGGGCCAGTACAGCATCCGTGTGAACGACCGCTGGCGGCTTTGCTTCCGTTTTCACGATGGCGAAGCGCAGGACGTGGAGCTGGTGGACTATCACCGATAGGGGATTGCGATGAGCAAGGAGAGTTTCGAGCGCGCTGGAAACGGCCTGCCGCCGATCCATCCCGGCGAGATACTGGCCGGCGAGATGGAGGTGCTGGGCCTGTCCGCGCGGGCGCTTGGCGAGGCGCTGGCCGTGCCGCCGAACCGCATCACCACCATCCTGAAGGGCGAACGGTCGGTCTCGGCGGATACAGCCCTCCGGCTTGCGCGGTTTTTCGGCACCTCCGCGAAGTTCTGGCTGAACCTGCAGCAGGAATACGACCTGAAAAAGGTTGAACAGGAAACCGGCGAGGCGATCCGCAAAAGCGTGCGGCCGCACGCAGCCTGAATAGCGCGGTAAATTCCCCCTCTGTAAATTGACAGGGCGGGCGGGGAATGCCTTACTGCCTGTTATCGATCATAACAACTGACGACGCCTGTCCCCAGACGGGTGACGTCCAGAAAATTCCACGGAGCGACCCATGGCGTTGAAGCCCGAAACCCGGGAAAAGCTGAAGAGTGTCAGCACGGCGACGATCTGCACGGCGCTGTACAAGCGCGGCTTCCGCAACCAGTTCATCCAGGATGTGCATCCGCTGAACCCGGAGGCCGGGCCGATGGTCGGCGAGGCCTTCACCCTACGCTACATGCCGGCGCGCGAGGATCTGAACCCGCTGACCGCCTTCCAGGACCGAGGCCATCCGCAGCGCAAGGCGGTCGAGGAATGCCCGCCCGACGCCGTGTTCGTGATCGACAGCCGCAAGGATGCGCGCGCCGCCTCCGCCGGCTCCATCCTGGTCAGCCGGCTGATGAAGCGCGGCGTGGCCGGCGTGGTCACCGATGGCGGCTTCCGCGACGCACCGGAAATCGCCCGACTGGCCATCCCCGCCTATCACAACCGCCCCTCGGCGCCGACCAACCTGACACTGCACCAGGCCATTGACATCAATGTCCCCATCGGCTGCGGCGATGTGCCGGTCTGGCCGGGCGATGTCGTGGTGGGCGATGGCGATGGCGTGGTGGTGATCCCGGCCCATCTGGCCGACGAGATTGCCGCCGAGGCGGTGGAGATGACGGCCTTCGAGGATTTCGTCACCGAGGAGGTGATGAAGGGCCGCTCCATCCTGGGTCTCTATCCGGCCACCGAGGAGCAAACCCGCATCGACTTCGCCGCCTGGCGCAAGGCGAACGGCCGCTAAGCACGCCATAGCCAGTCCTCCCTTTTCCTGAGGCCAGCCATGAACGCCTTCGCCAAGACCATGACCGGTCCGGTCATCCGCCTGCACCCGGACGACAATGTCGTCGTCGCCCGTATCCCGGTCGCCGCCGGCACAGAGATTCCGGGCGAGGGCATCACCTCCCGCGACGATGTGAAGGCGGGCTACAAGATCGCGTCGCGCGCCATCGCCAAGGGCGAGCCGGTGCAGAAATACAGCACCACCATCGGCTTCGCGGCGGAAGACATTCCGGCCGGCGCCATGGTGCACAGCCACAATATCGAGTTCCGCGAATTCGACCGCGACTATGCCTATGCCCGCGACTACAAGCCGGTCGAGCTGCTGCCGGAGGCGGAGCGCGCGACCTTCCAGGGCATCGTGCGGCCGGATGGGCGGGTGGCGACCCGCAACTACATCGGCATCATCTCCACGGTGAATTGTTCGGCCACCGTCGTGCATGGCGTCGCCGACTGGTTCACGCCGGAACGGCTGGCCGATTATCCCAATGTCGATGGCGTGGTGGCGCTGGCGCATCAGCTGGGCTGCGGCATGGAGCTGTCGGGCGAGCCGATGGCGCTGCTGCGCCGGACCATGGCCGGCTATATCCGCCATCCCAACCTGTCCGCCGCCGTGGTGATCGGGCTGGGCTGCGAGCGCAACCAGATCGCCGGGCTGATGATGGAACAGGGGCTGGAGGTTTCCGATAACCTCAAGACCTTCACCATGCAGGAGACCGGCGGCACGCGCAAAAGCATCGAGGCCGGCATCGAGGCGGTAAAGACGATGCTGCCGGAAGCCAACAAGGTCACACGGCAGACCGTTTCCGCCGCGCATCTGGCGGTCGGGCTTCAGTGCGGCGGGTCGGACGGGTTTTCCTCCATCACCGCCAACCCGGCGCTGGGTGCCGCGATGGACATACTGGTCCGCCATGGCGGCACGGCGATCCTGTCCGAGACTCCGGAAATCTATGGCGTCGAGCACACGCTGACCCGCCGCGCCGTCAGCCGCGAAGTCGGCGAGAAGCTGATCGAGCGCATCCGCTGGTGGAAGGACGATTACAACAAGGGCCGCGACACGCAGATCAACGGCGTGGTCAGCCCCGGCAACCAGATGGGCGGCCTCGCCAACATCTTCGAGAAGTCGCTGGGTTCCTCCATGAAGGGCGGCACCGGGCCGCTGATGGAGGTCTATAAGTACGCCGAGCCGGTGACCACCAAGGGCTTCGTCTTCATGGACACGCCGGGCTACGATCCGGTGTCCGCCACCGGGCAGGTGGCGGGCGGTGCCAATCTGATCGCCTTCACCACCGGGCGCGGCTCTATGTTCGGGGCAAAGCCGGTGCCCTCGATCAAGCTGGCGACCAACACGCCGATGTTCACCCGCCTGGAAGAGGACATGGACATCAATTGCGGCCTGATCATGGATGGCCAGGTGTCGATGCAGGAGATGGGCGAGCGCATCTTCCGGCTGCTGCTGGACACCGCATCGGGCAAGAAGAGCAAGAGCGAGGAGCTGGGCGTGGGTCGCTATGAATTCGTGCCCTGGCAGATCGGCGTGATGGCGTGAGCCGGAAAGCATTCAGCAAAGCATGACACAGCACCGCAAGCCCGACCTTCTGGAACGCCTGGCCGGCCCCGCCGAACAGGTGGAAACCTCCCCGAAGGTCGCTGACGAGACCAAATTCACGACCTGCTACATGTGCGCCTGCCGCTGCGGCATCAAGGTGCATCTGAAGGACGGCCGGGTCCGTTACATCGAGGGCAACAGGAACCACCCAGTGAACAAGGGCGTGCTGTGCGCCAAGGGTTCCGCCGGCATCATGACGCAATACTCCCCGGCGCGGCTGCAGAAGCCGCTGCTGCGCGTGGGTGAGCGCGGGGCGGGCGAGTTCAAGGAGATCGAGTGGGAGGAGGCACTGTCGCTGGCCACCGACTGGCTAGGCGGTATCCGCCAGACCGACCCGAAGAAGCTGGCCTTCTTCACCGGGCGCGACCAGAGCCAGTCCTTCACCGGCTGGTGGGCGGCACAGTTCGGCACCCCCAACTTCGCCGCGCATGGCGGCTTCTGCTCGGTTAACATGGCCGCCGCCGGCCTCTATTCCATCGGCGGCAGCTTCTGGGAATTCGGCGAGCCGGACTGGGACCATGCCGAATATTTCCTGATGTTTGGCGTGGCCGAGGATCACGATTCCAACCCGATCAAGACCGGCCTGACCAAGCTGAAGGAACGCGGTGCGAAGTATGTCGCGGTGAACCCAGTGCGTACCGGCTATGCCGCGATTGCCGACGAATGGGTCGGCATCCGCCCCGGCACCGACGGGCTGTTCGTCTTCGCGCTGATCCACGAGCTGCTGCGCACCAACCGCATCGATCTGGACTTCCTGGTGCGCTACACCAACGCGCCCTGGCTGGTGGTGCGCAATCCGGGCGGCGCCGATGACGGGCTGTTCGCCCGCGATGCCGACGGCAAGCCGCTGGCCTGGGATGCGAAGGCGAAAGCGCCGGTCGCGGCGACATCCGCCGATTTCGCGCCCGCGCTGGTCGGCGAGGTGACGCTGCCGGACGGCCGCAAGGCGGTGCCGGTGTTCGAGCTGCTGGCCGGGCGCTATCTCGACACCCAGTACGCCCCCGACGCGGTTGCCGAGACCTGCGGGGTCGCCGCCGACGATATCCGCCGCATCGCCGCCGAGATCGCGCATGTTGCCTTCGAGAAGCAGGTGGTGATCGACCAGCCCTGGACCGACTGGGCCGGCCGCCGGCACGAGAAGATGATCGGCCGCCCGGTCGCCATGCATGCGATGCGCGGCATCTCCGCCCATTCCAACGGCTTCCATACCTGCCGGGCGATCCACCTGCTGCAGATGCTGCTGGGCGCCATCGATACGCCCGGCGCCTGGCGCTACAAGGCGCCGTTCCCGCGCCCGATGCCGCCGGGGCCGAAGCCGGCCGGCAAGGAGGTAAAGCCGAACACGCCGCTGCCTGGCATGCCGCTGGGCTTCACCCACGGGCCGGAGGATCTGCTGGTCGAGGCCGACGGCACGCCGAAGCGCATCGACAAGGCCTATTCCTGGGAAGCGCCGATGTCCGCCCACGGGCTGATGCATATGGCGATCCACAATGCCTGGGCGGGCGATCCCTACCCCATCGACACGCTGTTCATGTTCATGGCCAACATGTCGTGGAATTCGACCATGAACACCGGCGGCACCATCGAGAAGCTGACCGACAAGCACGCCGATGGCAGCTACAAGATTCCGCGCATCATCTATTCCGACGCCTATTTCTCGGAGATGGTGCCCTACGCCGACCTGATCCTGCCAGACACCACCTATCTGGAACGCTGGGACTGCATCTCCCTGCTCGACCGGCCGATCGGCAGCGCGCACGGCCCCGCCGACGCGATCCGCCAGCCGGTCATCCAGCCGGACCGCGATGTGCGCCCGTTTCAGGATGTGCTGATCGAGCTTGGCGCGCGGCTTGGCCTGCCCGGCCTGGTGAAGGAGGATGGCAGCCCGCGCTACCCCGGCGGCTATCCCGACTATATCGTCAATCACGAGCGCAAGCCCGGCGTCGGCCCGCTGGCCGGCTGGCGCGGCGAGGATGGCAGCCTGCCCGGCAAAGGGGCATCCAACCCGAAGCAGCTGGAGCGCTATGTCGAGAATGGCTGCTTCTGGAAGCATGAGCTGGAACCCGACCAGCTCTACTTCAAGCACGCCAACAAGGGCTATCTGGAGGCGGCGGTGAAGCTGGGGCTGATCGATGCACCCGAGCAGATCGTGTTGCAGCTCTACAGCGAGCCGATGCAGAAATTCCGCCTCGCCGCCCTGGGCCATGGCGCTGTGCAGCCGCCGGAGCGCGACCGGGCGCGGGTGAAGGAATATTTCGACCCGCTGCCGATCTGGTATGTGCCGTTCGAGGAGGAGGCCGTCGATCCCGACGATTACCCGCTGCACGCGCTGACCCAGCGGCCGATGCCGATGTACCATTCCTGGGGCTCACAGAATGCCTGGCTGCGCCAGATCTACACACGCAACCGGCTCTATATCAGCCGCGAACTGGCGGCGGATGAAGGGCTGGAGGATGAGGACTGGGTCTGGGTCACCAGCCATCACGGCAAGCTGAAATGCCAGATCCAGACCATGGAAGGCGTGAACCGCGACACGGTGTGGACCTGGAATGCCATCGGCAAGCGCGCCGGTGCGTGGAACCTGGCCCCCGACGCGCCGGAGGCGACCAAGGGCTTCCTGCTGAACCACGCGATCAGCGAGCTGCTGCCGGACCGTGGCGGCTACCGCTATTCCAATTCCGACCCGGTGACCGGCCAGGCGGCCTGGTACGATCTGCGCGTGCGCATCGACAAGATCAAATCGACCGAGGCGCAGCGCAGCGAGCCGGTCTTCCCGACCCTCACCCCGCCCGACCTGCCACCGCGCCCCGCCGTGCTTCGCTACGGCGCCGCCAATAGCCGGAAGCGCTGAGATGACCGCCCTGCCCCCCACCAATCCCGGCCAGAAGAAGCTCGGCCTCGTCATCGACCTGGATGTCTGCGTCGGCTGCCACGCCTGCGCGGTGAACTGCAAGGAATGGAACACCAGCGGCCATTCCGCCCCCCTGACTGACCTTGCCCCCTATGGCGCCAAGCCGGACGGCGTGTGGTTCAACCGCATCCACAGCTTCGAGGCCGGCGAGGGTGCGGACAGCCGCACCGTGAACTTCCCGCGCTCCTGCCTGCATTGCGAGGAGCCGCTCTGCGTCACCGTCTGCCCGACCGGTGCCAGCTACAAGCGTGCCGAGGACGGCATCGTGCTGGTGAACCCGGACACCTGCATCGGCTGCAAGCTGTGCTCCTGGGCCTGCGCCTATGGCGCGCGCGAGTTCGACAGCGATGAAGGCGTGATGAAGAAATGCACGCTGTGCGTGGACAAGATCTACAACGAGAACCTGCCGGAGCAGGACCGGGTGCCGGCCTGCGTGTCCACCTGCCCGTCGCATGCGCGGCATTTCGGCGATCTGGGCGATCCTGAGTCCGAGGTCTCGCTGCTGGTCGCCGCGCGCGGCGGCTACGATCTGATGCCGGAGCTGGGCTACAAGCCGACCAACAAATACCTGCCGCCGCGCCCGCGCCAGAATCCGCTGTCGGGCTGTTCCTCGGCCCCCGCCGCCGATGCCGACGCGACGCCCGCCAAGGGCCTGCTGCGCTGGGTTGACCAGATGCTGTCGCGCTGATCCCGCTGCCCGGAATTATCCAGACGATGAACCCCGCCTTTTCCGTCATCTTCTTCACCACCGCTTCCGGCGCCGGCTACGGGCTGATCGCGCTGTTCGGCATCGGCGCCATGCTCGGCCTGCTGCCGAATGACCGCTGGTTTGGCGGCGTCAGCCTGGGCGTGGCGCTGGCGCTGGTCAGTGCCGGCCTGCTGTCCTCCACCTTCCATCTGGGGCACCCGGAACGCGCCTGGCGCGCCTTCTCGCAATGGCGCACCTCCTGGCTGTCGCGCGAGGGCGTGCTGGCGGTGCTGACCTTCGTGCCAGCCGGACTTCTCTGGCTCGCCTGGATGGTCTATGGGCCGGGCCTGTGGACCGCGATCCTGGGGCCCATCGCCGCCGCGCTGTCGCTGGCAACGGTCTGGGCGACGGCGATGATCTACGCGTCGCTGAAACCGATCCACCAGTGGCACAATAAATGGGTGCTGCCGAACTATCTGGCGCTGGCGCTGTTCAGCGGCGGCGTGCTGCTGTACGGGCTGCTGCACCTGTGGGGTCCGGCGCTGCCGCTGGCCGGCGAGGCGGCGCTGGTGGCTGGCCTGATCGCGCTGACGCTGAAGCGGCTGTACTGGAACTTCATCGAGCGCACAAAGGCGGAAAGCACGCCGGAGACCGCCACCGGCCTTGGCCATCTGGGCAAAGTCCGGCTGTTCGAGGCGCCGCATACCGAGAGCAACTACCTGCTGAAGGAAATGGGCTTCAAGGTCGGCCGCAAGCACGCCGCGAAGCTGCGCCGCATCGCGCTGGTGGCGGGCTTCTACATCCCGATCCTGCTGACCATGCTGGCGCTGACCTCCGCCGGACAGAGCGTGGCCGTGGCCTCATCCCTGCTGGCGGTGCTGAGCCTCGCCATCGGAATCCTGGCCGAGCGCTGGCTGTTCTTCGCCGAGGCGAAGCACACCGTCACGCTCTATTACGGCGCGGAACGGGTCTAAAAGGGGCGGGTCTAGGCGATCGCCGGCTGCCTGAAGGCGGTCACCTCCGGCAGCTCATCCCGCCACAGCTCGACCTCGACCAGACAGCTATGCGCCACCGGCCCCTGCGCCAGGCGCGAGGTGCCGCGGTCGCGGGTCAGCACGTTGGGATTGCCGTGCTTCTCCAGGCTGCCCGGATGCTCCGGCTCCAGCGGGTCGAACCAGGCGCCGGTCGGCAGCTGCACCACGCCCTTCATCACCACGTCGGAGACGATGACACCGGCCAGCAGTGCGCCGCGCCCGTTGAACACGCGCGCCACATCGCCATCCTTCAGCCCGCGCGCCGCCGCATCCTCGGGATGCAGCCACATCGGCTCGCGCCCCTGGATCTTGCTGGCGCGGCTGACCGTGCCATTGTCGAGCTGGCCATGCAAGCGCGTGCGCGGTTGGTTCGACATCAGATGCAGCGGATAGTCGCGCACCGCCTCCGACCCGAGCCATTCCTTCGGTTCGCGCCAGACCGGATGGCCGGGGCAATCGTCATAGCCGAAGCCGGCGATGGTCCTGGAGAAAATCTCGATCTTGCCGGACGGCGTATCCAGCTTCTGGGCATCCGGGTCGGCGCGGAACCCTTCGAACAGGGTGAAGGGCTTCTCCGGTGCCGGAATCTCGACATGGCCGACCTCCCAGAACGCCTCGAAGGACGGCACGGTGACGTCATGTTCGGCGATCCGCTGCTGCCAGACCTCATAGAGGTGGCGCACCCATTCCATCTCGCTGCGGCCCTCGGTGAAGGCCTCGCGGAAGCCCAGCCGCTCCGCCATGCCGGCGAAGATGTCATGGTCATGCCGCGCCTCGCCCACCGGCTCCACAGCCTTATGCATGGCCATGACGAAGCGGTCGCGCGGGCTGGAGCCCAGATCGTTGCGCTCCAGCGTCGTGGTCGCCGGGAAGACGATGTCGGCATGGCGCGCCGTGGCCGTCCACCAGGGCTCGTTCACGATCACCGTGTCGGGCTGGCGGAAGGCCTGCACCAGACGGTTCAGATCCTGATGATGGTGGAACGGATTGCCGCCGCACCAATAGACGATCCTGATGTCCGGGTAGGTGCGCTTCTCGCCGTCATAATCGTAGGTGCCGCCCGGTTCCAGCAGCATGTCGGCGATGCGCGCGACCGGGATGAAGTTATCGACCGACCCGCGCCCCGCCAGCATGTTCGGCGTCGGCAGCTTCTTGCGCGGCGCGCCCATCGCCGCCTCGCAGCCATAGCCGAAGCCGTAGCCGCCGCCGGGGAGGCCGATCTGGCCCAGCATCGCCGCCAGGGTAACGGGCATCCAGTAGGGCTGCTCGCCATGGTCGGCGCGCTGCAGCGACCAGGCGGTGGCGATCATGGTGCGGGTGCCGGCCATGCGCCGGGCAAGGCCACGGATGGTCTCCGCCGGGATGCCGCACAACCCCGCCGCCCAATCCGCATCCTTCGGCTGGCCGTCACTCTTGCCCAGCAGATAGGGCAGGAACTCGTTGAACCCGACCGTATAGCGGTCGAGGAAAGCCTGATCGTGGAGATTTTCCGTCACCAGCGTATGGGCCAGCGCCAGCATCAGCGCGGTGTCGCTGTTCGGGCGCACCGGCAGCCATTCGGCCTGGAGGAAATCCGCCGCGTCGTCGCGCAGCGGGCTGATGTTCACGAACTCCACACCGGCCTGCTTGCAGCGTTCCAGCCAGGGCTGGGTGATGTGCGAGCCGACACCGCCGGAATCGATCTGCGCATTCTTCAGCGGCACGCCGCCGAAGCAGACCATCAGCTTCGTGTGCTTCGCGATGCCGTCCCAGGAGGAAAGCGGCCCCTGCACCGATTCCAGTGAGCCAACGATATGCGGCAGCAGGGTGATGGCGGCGGCGTAGCTGTAATTCTGCACCTGCCTTGTGAAGCCGCCCATGCCATTCAGGAAACGGTGCAGCTGGGTGCGCGCATGGTGAAAGCGCCCGGCGCTCGACCAGCCGTAGGAGCCGCCGAAGATCGCCTCATTGCCATGGCTGTCGCTGACCCGCTTCAGCTCGGCGGCGGCGAGGTCCAGCGCCTTGTCCCAGGAGACCGGCACGAAGGCGTCGGCCCCGCGCAGATAGCGGCGGCCGCCCGGCCCATCCTCCAGCCAGCCCTTGCGGATCATCGGCTGGCGGATGCGGCTCTCGTCATACAGCGCCTCCGGCATGGAGGTAATGAGCGGCGACGGCGCCTCGTCCTTCTCGAAGGGGGTGACGCCGACAACCCGCCCATCCTTCACCTGGGCGCGGAACGCGCCCCAGTGCGAGCTGTGAATGACGCCCTTGCCGCCGGTCATGACTGCCTCCCTTATGGAACTTTATATTCTCAATAAGAGAGGAACGGTCCCACTTCAACATCCGCCGCCGTAAAGCAGACCTGCGGCGGTGGCCGAACAGCGCGAGCCACGCCATATAGTGGGCGTCATGTCGAACAGCAAAGCCGAGAACTGGCCGGGGAACTGGGTCGAGACACGACCCGAGGGGCTGTATGTCCGCCCCGGCGGATTCTATGTCGACCCCATGCGCCCGGTGGACCGCGCCGTCATCACCCATGGCCATGCCGATCATGCCCGCCCCGGCCACAGGGCGGTGCTGGCAACATCCGGCACACTGGCGATCATGCGCGCCCGCTATGGCGAGGAGACCGGCCAGGCACGGCAGGCGCTGGCCTATGGCGATAATATCCGCATCGGCGAGGTGGAGGTGGCGCTGCATCCGGCCGGCCATGTGCTGGGCAGCGCGCAGGTCAGCCTCACCTGGCGCGGCGCGCGGCTCGTCATCTCCGGCGACTACAAGCGCCGGCGCGACCCGACCTGCCCGGCCTTCGAGCCGGTACCCTGCGATGTGTTCGTGACCGAGGCGACCTTCGGCCTGCCGGTGTTCCGTCACCCGCCGGAAACGGAGGAGATCGCAAAACTGCTGCATTCGCTGACCGTGTTCCCGGAGCGTGCACATGTCGTCGGCGTCTATGCGCTGGGCAAGGCGCAGCGGCTGATCCGGCTGCTGCGCGAGGCGGGCTATGACCGGCCGCTCTATGTCCATGGCGCGCTGCAGGCGCTGTGCGACCTCTATGAGGCGGAGGGCGTACCGCTGGGGCCGCTGCGCCCGGCGCTGGCGGCAGAGAAGGAGGCTTTCCGGGGCCAGATCGTGCTGGCCCCGCCGTCGGCCATCGCCGACCGCTGGTCGCGCCGCCTGCCCGATCCGCTGACCGCCGCCGCCTCGGGCTGGATGCGGGTGCGCCAGCGCGCGAAGCAGCGCGGCGTGGAGATGTCGCTGGTGATCTCCGACCATGCCGACTGGGACGAGCTGATGCAGACGCTGGAGGATGTCGGCGCGCCGGAAGTCTGGGTCACGCATGGCCGCGAGGAGGCGCTGGTCCATGCTGCCCGGCAGCGCGGCATCGAGGCGCGCGCCCTGTCGCTGGTCGGCTTCGAGGAAGAGGGGCAATAGCGTGAAGCCCTTCGCCACCCTGCTGGATGCGCTGATCTTCACCCCGTCGCGCAACGCCAAGCTGCGGCTGATCGCCGACTATATGGCCAACACGCCGGACCCGGACCGCGGCTATGCGCTGGCGGCGCTGACCGGCGACCTCACCTTCCGCACCGCCAAGCCGGCGCTGATCCGCCAGCTGGTGGCCGAGCGTGTCGATCCCGAACTGTTCGGCTGGTCCTATGATTTCGTCGGCGACCTGGCGGAGACAGCGGCGCTGATCTGGCCGGAAAGACGCAGCAACCGAGACTGGCCGCATCTGGCCGAAGTGGTGGAGCGGCTGGACAGTGCCGGCCGCACCGAGGTGCCGGGCCTGCTGGCGGAATGGCTGGACGCGCTGGACGCGACCGGGCGCTGGGCGCTGCTGAAGCTGATCACCGGCGGCCTGCGCGTCGGCGTCTCGGCGCGGCTGGCCAAGACCGCCGTGGCCTCATTGGGAAATATCGACCCCGCCGAGGTGGAGGAAGTCTGGCACGGGCTGGAGATGCCCTACGCCCCGCTGTTCGCCTGGGTGGAGGGCAAGGCTCCGCGCCCCGCCGTGGAGGCCGGCGCCGGCTTCCGTCCGCTGATGCTGGCCAATCCGCTGGAGGAGCGCGAGATCGAGGCGCTGGATGCAGCCGCCTACCGCGCCGAATGGAAATGGGACGGCATCCGCGTGCAGATCGCCGCGCGCGGCGGGCAACGCCGGCTTTATTCCCGTACCGGCGACGATATCTCCGGCGCTTTCCCGGACATTCTGGAAGCGATGGCGTTCGACGCGGTGCTGGATGGCGAACTGCTGGTTCTGCGCGATGGCGAGGTTGCCCCCTTCAACGATCTGCAGCAGCGGCTGAACCGCAAGAGCGTGACGCCGAAACTGTTGCGCGAACACCCGGCGCATGTGCGGCTCTACGACCTGCTGTTCGATGGCGACGAGAACCTCCGCCCCCTGCCCTTCGATGCCCGCCGGCAAAGGCTGGATGCCTGGCACGCCCGGACCGGGCCGGACCGCATGGATCTGTCGCCGCTGATCCCCTTCGCGCATCTGGATGAGTTGAAGGTGCTGCGCGCCGGCGCCCGCGACGCGGCCATCGAGGGGCTGATGCTGAAGCGCGGCGACAGCCCCTATCTGGCGGGCCGGCCGAGAGGCCCCTGGTTCAAGTGGAAGCGCGACCCGCTGACGCTGGATGTCGTGCTGATGTATGCCCAGCGCGGGCATGGCAAGCGCTCCTCCTTCTATTCCGACTATACCTTCGGCGTCTGGCGCGGAACGGATCTGGTGCCGGTCGGCAAGGCCTATTCCGGCTTCACCGATGCGGAGCTGCTGGAGCTGGACAAATGGGTGCGCAACCACACGACCGACCGGTTCGGCCCGGTGCGCGCGGTGGAATCC
The DNA here is from genome assembly GCF_022449305.1 of Oceanibaculum sp. Lineage (NCBI taxonomy): Bacteria > Pseudomonadati > Pseudomonadota > Alphaproteobacteria > Rhodospirillales > Oceanibaculaceae > Oceanibaculum > Oceanibaculum sp. The sequence continues at coordinate 17,995 of NZ_JAKUSO010000001.1, forward strand.
GGCCTGGTGCTGGAAGTGGCCTTCGACAGCGCGCACCCGTCGGCCCGGCACAAGAGCGGCTATGCGCTGCGCTTCCCGCGCATCCACCGCATCCGCTGGGACAAGCCGCCGGAGGAGGCCGACCGCATCGAGACAGTGGCGGGGCTAGCCTTGACATAATGAAGTATGATTCAATCCCGGCAGTGTAAAGATAACGGGATACCGCGCCTTGCCCTTCGGATGTCCGCTTCTGGGAGCCGCTTTGTGACGGAGACGGCCCGAGACTGGTTTCTGGTCGATGATGCGACCGACCGGGGCGGCTGGAATCCGCTTGTCCGCGCGGCGCATGATTACTGGTTGCGGATTGCACCGCCCGGCCTTCTGCCGGGCCGCCAGCATATGGACCCGCTGGATATACCGGACCTGCTGCCACGCATCTGGCTGCTGGATGTCATCTGGCCCGGACCCGAATTCCGGTTCCGGCTGGTCGGCAGCCGCATCGTGAACCGGCTGGGCCATGACCCCACCGGCGAACGGCTGGAGGATGCGTCCCTCGATTATGAGCAGAATCCCAGCCTGACGGAGCGCTACCGGGCGACGGCGGAGCATCGCCAGCCGACCTACCGGCTGGGCCCGCAAAGACTGACCCGTACCCGCGATTTCGAGTTCGTGGAGAACATCTTCCTGCCGATGGCAGAGGACGGGCGGACAGTCGACATGCTGATGGCGCTGTCGGTGCTGGTGGACAGTCCGGACTAACCCCGATCTAACGCCTTCCAGGCAGGCTGTGCACCCTGGCGCGGCCGATCAAGTGAATGTCGAAGCCCTTCGGAAACAGCCGCCCGATCGCCGGGTCGGACACATCCAGCCCGCCGGCATAGGCGCCAAAGGCCGGCAGGATCAGCCGCCTGCCATCGGTGACGAAGCAACGCCCGGAGACCCGACGCGCCCGTGTCTGCACCGTCGCCTTCGGGTGGTAATGGCCGCTGACCTCGCCCATCGCACTGCCCGCCTCCGCCTCGTGCCGGAACACCAGCGGCCCCAGCACGATCTCGGGCTCAACGCGTCCGCCCCAGTCCACCGGCGGCGCCGGATCGTGATTGCCGGCGATCCACCGCCAGTCGCAGGATGCCGTCAGCCGCGACAGCAGCGCGACATCGTCGGCGTCCAGCCGGGTGGCGGCATTGCCATCATGGAAGCTGTCGCCCAGGCAGATCACCATTGCCGGCTTCAGCCGCGCCATCACCGCCTCCAGCCGGGCCAGCGTCTCCCGCGTGTCATAGGGCGGCAGCAGCGTGCCGTGCCGGGCATAGCCGCTGCCCTTTTCCAGATGCAGGTCGGCAGCGACCAGCAGGCGGCGCTCCTCCCACCACAGCGCGCCGCTGAAATCGGCGGTCAGTTCGGCGCCGTTGAGCAGGAATCGGGAGGCATTCGGCATCACAGGGGCAGGCTGGCTTGCGGCGGCAGACGGGTGGCCTCTTCGATCAGCGCCTCGGCGGCCTCATCCAGCAGATCGTCGAGGCCGGCACCATAGACCTGCTCCCGCCCGATCTCCAGCATCACCGGCACGGCCAGCGGCGAGATGCGGTCGAGCCGCCGGTGCGTGAGCCGGCCCCTGATGCGGCCCAGCATGGCGGACAGGCGGGAAATATCGGTCAGGCCTCCCGCCGCATCGGCGCGGGTGGCACGCAGCAGCATATGCGACGGCTCGTGCTTCCGCAGCACGTCATAGATAAGGTCAGTGCTGAAGGTGACCTGCCGCCCCGTCTTCTCCTGCCCCGGCGCGCGTTTCTCGATCAGCCCGGCGATCACCGCGACATTGCGGAAGGTGCGGCGGAGCATGCTGCTCTCATCCATCCATTCCTCCAGATCATCGCCCAGCAGATCCTCCGCGAACAGCTCGTCCATCGCGGCGGCCGGCACCGGCTTCACGCTCCACACCGCCAGCACATAATCGGAGGCGACGAAGCCCAGCGGGCCGAACCCCATCCGCTCCATCCGCCGTGTCAGCAGCATGCCCAGCGTCTGGTGCGCGTTGCGCCCCTCGAAGCAGTAGGCGACCAGGAATTCCTTGCCGCCGCGCGGGAAGCTCTCGACCAGCAGCCCGTCGCGGCGCGGCATGACGGAGCGGAACTGCTGCATGCGCAACCATTCCTCGACCGCGGCCGGCAGCGTCGGCCAGTTCGCATCATCCTGCAGCAGGCCGCGCACCCGGTCGGCCAGCGAGGTGGAGAGCGGCAGCCGCCCGCCGGCATAGGCCGGTATCTTCGGTGCGTCACCGGTGGCCGGGCTGGCCTGCACGATGGTCTCGCGCAAGCCGTCGAAGCGCAGCAGCCGGCCGGCGAACAGGAAGGTGTCGCCCGGCTCCAGCCCCATGACGAAATATTCCTCGACCTCGCCCAGCACCGGCCCGCGGTTCAGCCGCACCTTCAGCGTCACCGCCTCGACAATGGTGCCGACATTCATCCGGTAGCGCCGCAGATGCGACGGGTGCGACAGCCGCCATCCCCCTTTGCCATCGCCGATCAGCCGGCGGTAGCGGTCATAGCTGCGCAGCGCATAGCCGCCGGTCGCGCAGAAATCGAGCACATCGTCGAAGGTCTGGCGGTCCAGCCCGGCATAGGGCGCTGCGCGGCGCACCTCCGCATACAGCGCATCGGCCTGAAACGGCCCGGCGCAGGCGGTGCCGACAATATGCTGGGCCAGCACATCCAGTCCGCCGGGACGGGGCGGATCGCCATCCAGTTCCATGGCGCGGATGCCGTCCAGCGCCGCCTTGCATTCCAGCACCTCGAAGCGGTTGGCCGGCACCAGCAGGGCGCGGCTGGGCGTATCCAGCCGGTGGTTGGCCCGGCCGATGCGCTGCAGCAGGCGGCTCACCCCCTTCGGCGCGCCGACCTGCACCACCAGATCGACCGCCGCCCAGTCGATGCCGAGATCGAGCGAGGATGTCGCCACCACGGCACGCAAGGCGCCGCGCGCCATCGCCGCCTCCACCTTGCGGCGCTGCTCCACGGCCAGGCTGCCATGGTGCAACCCGATGGGCAGATTGTCCTCGTTCAGCCGCCACAGCTCCTGGAACACGATCTCCGCCTGGGCGCGGGTATTCACGAAGACGATGGCGGTCTTTGCCGCCTTCACCGCCTCATAGACCTCCGGCAGGGCGAACACGGCCATGTGCCCGGACCAGGGCATGCGCCCCTGTGGCAGCAGTATCTTCACCTCCGGCTTCGCCGCTTCTCCGCCGCTCACCAGATCGACATCGCCGGCATCGGCGCGGCCTTCCGACGACAGATAGGCCAGCAGCGGATCGCGATGCGCCACCGTTGCCGAAAGGCCGACGCGCCGGCAGCCGGGGGCGAGGCGCGACAGCCGCGCGAGGCCGAGGGCCAGCAGATCGCCGCGCTTCGTGCCGGCCATCGCGTGCTGCTCGTCCAGCACCACGCATTTCAGCCCGGCGAAGATTTCCGGCGCATCGGGATAGGAGAGCAGCAGCGCCAGCGATTCCGGCGTGGTCAGCAGCATCTGCGGCGGTTTCGTGCGCTGGCGCAGACGCTTGGATTGCGGCGTATCGCCGGTGCGCGTCTCGATGCGGACCGGCAGGCCCATCTCCGCCACCGGCTGTTCCAGATTGCGGTGGATATCGACCGCCAGCGCCTTCAGCGGCGAGACATAGAGCGTGTGCAGCCCGTCATAGCCACCATCCGCCAGCTCGACCAGGCTGGGCAGGAAGCCGGCCAGCGTCTTGCCGCCGCCGGTCGGCGCGATCAGCAATGCCGAGCGGCCTGCCTTCGCTGCGCGCAGCATGGCCAGCTGATGGTCATGCGCCTGCCAGCCGCGCCGGGCGAACCAGGCGCGGAAGCTTTCGGGCAGTATGTCGAGAGTCGCTTCGTCTGGCATCGCCGCAGATGTAAGCCGAAGCAGGGCCCGGTCAAAGCCCCTTCCGCGCGCTTACCCGCCGCTGACCGCCGTGATGATGAAGACCTCGGCACCCGGCGCAAGATTCGTATCGAGTGTCGCGCGCCGGCCTTCGACGAACACATTGATATGCCGGCGGATGGCGGGCCGGCTGTCGCACAGCCGGTCGCGCATGCCGGGCCAGCGTGCCTCCAGCGCGTCCATCAATTCCGCTACGGTGCCGGCGTCCAGCTGCAGCAGACCCGGCGCGCCGGGGAACAGCGGCAGCAGCGCCGCCGGCAGGGTCACCGTTACCGTACCGCTCATGCTGCCTCTCAGGCCGCCCGCAGCAGCGTCTCGACCGAGAAGATCGTCGGCAGGTGCTGCGCAAGGCAGGTCCAGTTCTCGCCCTCGTCATTGCTGGCATAGAGCGCGCCGCCGCTGGTGCCGAAATAGACCCCGGCCTTCTCCAGCCGGTCGGTCGCCATCGCCTGGCGCAGCACGCCGAAGAAGGCGTGTTCCTGCGGCAGGCCGTTGCGCTTGTCCTGCCAGCTCGCCCCGCGATCGCTGGTGCGCCAGACGGCCGCCTTCGCGCCGGGCATGTAGCGGCCGGCGATGTCGCCATTCAGCGGCACCAGGAACAGCGTGTCCGGGTCGTGCGGGTGGGCGGCGGCCGGAAAGCCGAAGCTGGAGGGCAGCCCCGCCTCGATACTGTGCCACTGCCGGCCGCCATCGTCGCTGCGGTACATGCCGCAATGATTCTGCTGATAGAGCCGGTCCGGCATGCCCGGTGCCATGACGATGGAATGGACGCACTGCCCTACTTCCGGATAGCGCTGATCCTCCGGATTATAGTCGCAGCGTGTGCCCTGGTTGCGCGGCTCCCAGCTCTCGCCGCCATCCTCGGTGTAGAACACACCGGCGGTGGAGATGCCAGCCCACAGCTTCTTCGGGTCGGTCGGATGCGGTACCAGCGAATGCAGGATCAGCCCGCCGCCGCCCGGCATCCACTGACCGCGCGTCGGATGCGCATTCAGCCCCGACACCGGCACCCAGCTCTCGCCGCCATCGCTGCTGCGGAACAGGCCGGCCGGCTCCACCCCGGCATAGAGGCTGCCATCGGCGGCGCGGGCAAGGCTCCAGACCGACTTTATCGGCTCCTGCCCCTCGGGATAGGCGAGGCCGGCGCTGGAATGGCTCCAGTTCTCGCCGCCATCGGTGGATTTCCAGACCGCCGGCCCGAACCAGGCATCGCCGCCGCCGGCGTAGATCGTGCCGGTCTGCGGATCGCCGATGACGTGGTTGACCGGCCATGTCTGGCAGAACGGGCCGCGCAGTGCGAAATCCTTCCGGGCCGGGTCGCTTTCCAGAATGAAGGCGCCCTTCTTGGTGCCCAGCAGAACCAGCAGTCTTTGCGTCATCCCATCCTCCGCGCTTGATTTTTGTCACCCCGCCTGCATGTGTCTTGGTCTGGGGCTTGACTTAAAAGTTGATATCAACATTAATTGATCATGTCAAAACGTGAAACCGTTCCGTTCGAGACGACCTTGCTGGTGCGCGACACCTGCCTGTGCATGCACACCCAGCGCGCGGCCCGGGCGCTGGCGCGCCGCTTCGACGAGGTGCTGCGGCCGGTCGGGCTGAATAACGGCCAGTTCTCCCTGATGATGTCGCTGAACCGCCCGGAGCCGGCACGCATGGGCGACGTGGCGACCCTGCTGGCGATGGACCGTACCACCCTGACCGCCGCGCTGAAGCCGCTGACGCGGCGCGGCCTGGTGGACATTCTGATCGACCCGAAGGACAAACGCAGCCGCCGGCTGGTGCTGACCGATGCCGGCCGCACCCTGCTGGCCCAGGCGGTGCCGGTGTGGGAGGAATCCCACGCCGAGATCGAGAAACTGCTGGGCGACGCCGATCCGCAGCGGCTGCGCGACGATCTGGTCGCGCTGTCCTAATCGAGGATCGTCACGATCCCGTATTTCGCCAGCCACGCCAGTCCCCGGAAGGCGATGGGCTGACGGTCGGGCGGCAGATGCCGCACCAGATCGTCCGCCCGCCATTCCGGCACCTCGGTCAGCCGCCGGCACAGGCTCCGGGCTTCCTCGACCGTCGGCAGCGACTGGGCGGCATATTTGATATGCGGGGAGGCATAGGCGGCCTCAAGATCCCACAGCCCCTCGGATGTCAGGCGCACCCGGCAATCCGCGCGCAGCGCCCGGCTGGGATAGGCGGCAAATTGCTGGAACGGGTCGATCCGCCAGGGGTCGGCCACGTCTCCGGTAAGCGGCACCAGCTCCGGCGCTCTGTTCCGGCGCTCCGCCAGTTCCGCCCACAGTGCCTGATAGGCCTTAACGATCACCTGCCAGTCATAGAGGTCGCGGGCTCGTGTGCGCCCGCTGTCGCCCATGCGCTGGCGCAGGCCGGCATCCTCGGCCAGCTTCACGCAGGCTTCCGCACAGGCATCGACATCGAAGCCGGTGAACAGGCTCGCCTTGCCGACATAGACGTCGTAGCGGTCGATGCCAAGCGCGTGGCGCACGGCAAGGTCGCCGCCCCCGCCCGCCCCCGGCGTCAGGGTGGGGATGCGGAACCCGTCAATGCCGTCGCGCACCGTGTCGCGGTAGCCGTCCCAGTCGCTGACCAGGACCGGCAGGCCGGCCGGTATTGCCTCCACCGGCGTCAGGCCGAAAGTCTCCTGAATATTGTCGCTGGGCGAGACGAAGAAATCCGCCGCCGACCAGATCCGCCGGTGCGCCTCCTCCTCCAGCGGGCTGACGACATGCACCGCCACCGACGGCGCGAACTGAGCGGCGGTGGTTCGGAAAGCACGCTCCAGCCCGGCATTGTGAAACCATCCGGCCTGGATCAGGTGCAGCTTGCGGCTGGTCCGCTGCGCCGCACGCTCTAGTGCCATATAGAGCGGGTCCGGGTTGGCCTTGGCATGCGCGCTCAGCCGGCCGACATACAGGGCGGCGATATCCTCCGGCCCGATCCCGAACCGCGCGCGCCAGGCGGCCCGATCCTCCTCACGCCGGGTATAGGCGCCGGTATCGACGCCCAGCGGTATCGTCCGAAGTTCGGGCAGTGCGGGCGGCGGTGCGCCCAGCCGCTGCCCCAGATAGGCGGCGACCTCCTGCAGCTGCCGCTCCACCGCGTCACGGCCAGCCCGCGAGGTGCAGATCAGCGCGTCCCAAGGCTGCACGGGGGCCAGCAGAAGATCGCCGATGGCATCCATCGCCCCGGCGGAGGCGATGGTGTGCGTCAGACCGCACAGGCTGTAGCCCCGCTGATTATAGCCACGACGCAGAAAGGCGGCAGGACGGAGGTTCGGACCGGCGAGGAACAGGCAGCCCGCCTCCGCGATGGCCGGCGCACTGTCCATCGGCGCCCAGCGCACCGTCCGCTTCGGACCTCCGGCGCACTCGGCAAGGGCTGCGAAGCGTTCCGCATCCTGCGCGGTGGTCGCGCAGCAATAGAGCGCATCCGCCACCGCGTGCCGGGCATAGGCACGCACGAATCCCTCATCCGCCACCTGCCGCCCCAAAGGCTTGCCGGCTGTGGAGTCCGGGCGATAGAGAATGGCCGCGTTGTGCCCGGCTTCCGTTGACCCCACCTCGCTCTCCCCGTCAGCGTCAAGGCGGCGAGTATCCCCGCAAGACGGGTATCCCTGCAAGATGGGGGCTTATCCGCCCTGGGCGGCCAGCAGACGCTGTAGGGCGGCCTCGATCTCCGCCTCGCCGACGATGGCGGCGCGTTCCAGCACCTTCGACACGCTGGGCGAGGCCTCCCCGCCTGCCAGCCGCTCCACCGGCTGGTCCAGCCAGTCGAAATAGCGTCGCTGGACTTCATCGGCCAGCCAGCCGCCATAGGAGGTGCCTCTCGCACCCTGTTCGACGATCAGCACATTGTTGGTCTTCTCGATGCTGGCGCCGAGCGTCTCCCAGTCCAGGCTAGCACGGTCCAGGCTGCGCAGGTCGATCAGCTCCACATCCAGCCCCAGCCGCTCGATCACGGCGAGGCATTTCGGCACCATGGAGAGATAGGTCAGTACCGTCGCCCGGCGCCCTTCGCGGCGCACCAGCGCCTTGCCCAACGGAATGATGTAATCCAGATCACCGTCGGGAATGCGGCCCATCGACTGGTAGAGATCGACATGCTCAATCACCAGCACCGGGTCACGGCAGGCCAGTGCGGCATTCATCAGCCCGACATAGTCGAAGGGCGTGGACGGGGCGACGATGCGCCAGCCCGGCGAGGTGGCGAAAATGCCGGCCGGGTCCATCGAATGCTGCGAGCCATAGCCCGTGCCCATCGCCACCTTGGTACGCAGCACCAGCGGCACCTCCGTCCCGCCGCCGAACATGTGGCGGGCCTTGCCGATCTGGTTGAACACCTGGTCGGCGGCGACCCACATGAAATCCGGGTACATGAATTCCACAACCGGCTTGTAGCGCCCGTCGGCGGCCAGCCCGCCGGCAAGGCCGAGGAAGGCCTGCTCGGCGATCGGCGTGCCCAGCACCCGGCCGGGGAAGGCATCCGCCAGCCCCCGCGTCGCCCCGTTGGTGCCACCTTTCAGCCGGTGGATATCCTCGCCCATCAGCAGGATCGATGAATCCTCTTCCATGCGACGGTGCATGACATCGGCCACGGCATCGACGAATTTCCGCTCGATCAGCGCGCCCTTGTAGCTGTGCTCCTCCTCCACGCGCCGGCCGGACAGCTCCGACAGGTCGCCCCTAATGCCGACATCGCGGAAGCCGGGATCGGGCCAGAGCGACGGCACGATCATCCGCCTATTGCCATCCGCCTGGGTGAGGGCGGCGCTCGCTTCCTGCATCGCCGCCACGGCTCGGGCGCGCAATCCGTCCACCTCGCACTGGGTCACCAGCTTGCGGTCGATCATCTCCCGCGCCACCCGGTCCAGTGGGTCACGGGCGCGCCAATCGGCCTCCTCCTCCTTGCTGCGGTAGCCGAAGGCGCTGCCCGGCAGCGGCCCGTTCTGGTGGAAATAGCGATAGACCTCGGCCTCGATCACCGTCGGCCCCTTGCCGGCGCGCATATGCGCCAACGCCTCGCCCATCGCCAGATGCACGGCCAGCGGGTCCATGCCATCGACCCGCCAGGCCGGAATGCCGAAGCCCAGTGCCCGGCCGGACAGCCGCGCCTCGCGCGTCGATTCGGCTACCGTTGTTGCAACCGCGTAGAGATTATTCTCGATGAAGAAGCAGATCGGCAGCGACCAGGCGGCGGCGATGTTCATGCTCTCCAGCACCGCGCCGATATTCACGGCACCATCGCCGAAATAGACCACCATCACATCGCCGGTGCCGGCCAGCTTATGCGCCAGCGCCGCCCCCGCCCCCGGCGGCACGCCGCCGCCGACGATGGCGTTGGTCCCCAGCGCGCCAGCCGCATCCCAGCGCAGATGCATGGAGCCGCCGCGACCCCGGCAATAGCCCTGCGAAAGGCCGAGGATTTCCGCCAGCGTCTTGCTCAGCACATCCTTCGTTTCGCCCTCCACCGCACCGCGCGGGTCATGGCCCTGCGGGCGGACATAGGACAGCGCCTTGGCGAGGAACTGGTGATGGCCGCGATGCGAGCCGCTGACCTGATCGGTCGCGCGCAGCGGCAGGATGGAGCCGACCGCGCCGCCCTCCTGCCCGATGGAGGAATGCACCGGGCCATGCACCAGCCCTTCGCCGGCCAGCACCAGCACCTCCTCCTCGAAGGCGCGGATCAGATGCAGCTGCGTCAGCAGGGAATCCAGCAGCGCCGGATCGGTCTTGTCCCAGTCGCGTTTCGTGGTGCGCAGCGCGCGCCAGGGGGCCAGCGGCGAAAGCTCTTCATAGTCGGGCACGGAACCCCTCCCCGTCAGCCGCCGGGCTTTACCGCGCCGCCAGCCGGTTGCTTAAATGCTTGATTAGCGTGACCTTACGGTCCGGGCTGAAGGGGAACAAGGGGGCAGGCCATGATTTCATTCGAGGGCAGGGTGCTGCTGATGAGCGGGGCCGCCGGTGGCATCGGCCTTGCCACCGCACGGGTCTTTGCGCGCGCCGGGGCCAGCCTCGCGCTGGGCGATCTGGATGAGCGGCGGCTGGAGGAATTAGGCGCTGCGCTCGACTTGCCGGCTGACCGGCTGCTGCTGGCTCGGCATGACGTGACCGACCCGGAAAGTTCGCGGAAGCTTGTGAAGCAGGCGCAGGAGAAGTTCGGCGGTGTGGATGTGGTGGTGCCGAATGCCGGCCTCTACCCGACCGATCCGTTCGCGGACATGAGTGCGGCCAGCTGGTCGCACACGCTGGCGGTCAATCTGGATGGGGTGTTTCATTTGTGCCAGGCGGCGCTGCCGGCGCTGCGGCCCGACGCCTCAATGGTGCTGGTCGCGTCCATGGCCGCGCATTATGGCAGCCCGACCCATGCGCACTATGCCGCCGCCAAGGGCGGTGTGCTGTCGCTGGCCCGGTCGCTGGCGAAGGAGCTGGCGCCGGTACGGGTCAATGCCCTCTCACCCGGCCTGATCGACACGCCGATGGTGCAGCCGCTGATGCAGGCGCGCGGGCCTGAATTGCTGAACGCCACCCCGCTCCGGCGGCTTGGAACGCCGGAGGAGGTGGCGAACTGCATCGCCTTTCTGGCCAGCCCTCTCGCCGGCTACGTCACCGGGGCGACGCTGCATGCGAATGGCGGGCTGTATATCGCCTGAAACCTGTTACGGGCGGTCGCAGGGGCCGTTATTCAGCCCTTCATAGGTGCCGTCCGCATTGGGATACTCGTACCAGACGACGGAGCCGTCAGCCGAGCAATTGTCGAAGCCGGCGAACCGGCCGCCGCAGGCGCTGAGCATGCCCACGGCAAGAATCACGATGAGGGTGCGTACCAACATAGCTCTACCTTTCGCTTGAGGCAGCGCGGGCGCGCCGCCAGATCCGGTTACGGGGAGGCTCTATCGCGTCAGATCAGAGCTGACGGCCCGCCTCGAAGGTCAGAAGCTCGACAGAGTTCAGATTGTGGAACTGATAGACCGGGCCGTTCTTGTAGACCCGCTGACAGTAATCCTCACCGCCACGGAACAGCTCCCACTTCACGCAGAACTTGCCGTCCGGGGTGATCTGCCAGTTGCCGGCCTCGACGCCGGTCGGGCGGCGCAGCTCGGCCTTGCCGCCAGGCATCACATACATGGCGTAGGTGGCGTTGGAGCCGCTCATCGTGCCGGTGCCGGTATTGCCGACAACCAGCGCCCGCACCTCAGTGGCAGACATGGCGGGACCGGCGGGCTCGTCCGGAATAGACGGGCCAAGCGGCGCGGGCTGTGTGGCGCAGGCGCCCAGCGCAAACACGGCGGCGCACAGGATATAGGGTTTCATGGCTCAACTCCCTGATTGGCAGTTCGGGGGTATGCAAGGCCGGCCAGATAGCGGCCCTGTTTGCTCTCCCCCCTATAACGGGCGCGCCTGCCTAACGGTTCCAGGATACCCTAATTTGCCAATCATAAGTTATTTCTTATGAATTGAACGCCACACCCTTTCCGCCGTCATCGGGATATCGATATGTGCCACGCCATAAGGCTTCAGCGCATCCAGCACGGCGTTCATGACCGGCCCCGGCCCGCCGATGGAGGAAACCTCGCCCACGCCCTTGGCGCCGATCAGGCTGTTGGGGCTTGCGGTCGGCGCCCAGCCGAGATCGAGCGCCGGCACATCGTCGGCGCGCGGCATGGTGTAATCCATGAAGCTGCCGGACAGCAGCTGGCCGGTCTCCGGGTCATAATGCGCGGCTTCCAGCAGCGCCTCGCCGACCGACTGGCCGATGCCGCCATGCAGCTGGCCCTGCGCCGTCGCCTCGTTGATGACCCGGCCCAGATCGTCGATGCCGGTCCAGCGCCGCACATCGACCTTGCCGGTGTCGGGGTCGATCTCGACCTCCACCGCATAAGCGCCGTTCGGGAAGGTGGTGTGCAGCCCCTCGAAATCCAGCTGCACGGCGCAGCCGGTGCCCATCTCGGTATCGCGCGCGGCGTCCGGCAGGGTTTCCCAGCCGGCGGCAACCTCGCCCAGGCTCAGCTTGCGGTCGGTGCCGGCGATGCGGAACTCGCCCAGCCCATATTCGATATCCTGCACCGCCGCTTCCAGCATCTGCCCGGCGACCGCGCGGGCCTGGTGGATCAGCTGCTCCGCCGTGCGGTGCACCGTGTTGGCGGCAATCGGCATCAGGTTGGAGCCGCCGGTCCCGCCGCCCTTGGTGAGGAAGTCGCTGTCGCCCTGCTCGACACGGATACGCTCGACCGGGATTTCCAGCGTCTCGGCGGCCACCATGGCCAGCGCCGTGCGGTGCCCCTGCCCGGAATCCTGCGTGCCGCTACGCACCGTCACCGTGCCGTCGGCATGGGCGATGACCTCGCTGCGCTCCGCCACCGACCCGCCGGTGGCATGCAGATGCAGGGTCAGGCCCAGCCCGCGCCGCAGACCGCGCGCCTCGCTCTCCGCGCGCCGGGCAGGAAAGCCGTCGATATCGGCGGCCTTCAGGATGCGGTCCAGGACGGCTGGGAAATCGCCGCCATCATAGGTCTCGCCCATCGCGGTCTTGTAGGGCAGATCAGCCGGCGTCACCAGATTGCGGCGGCGCAACTCGATCCGGTCGATGCCCAGCGTCTCGGCGGCATAATCGATCAGCCGTTCGGTGGTGGAGACCGTCTCCGGCTTGGAGGCGCCGCGATAGGCGTCGGTCGGCACGGTGTTGGTGAACAGCCCCTGCACCCGGTAATAGAGACCCGGAATCCGGTAGCAATGGCCGAACACGCGCACAGCACCCTTGGTGACGATGGTGGCCGCCACATGGTTGATATAGGCGCCCATATCGCCCAGCGCGTCGATCCTGAAGGCGAGGAATTTGTAATCCTTGTCCAGCGCCAGTGCCGCCCGGTCCACGCGGCCCCGGCCCATCGCGTCCGACACCATGCCCTCGGTGCGGCTGGATATCCATTGCACCGGCCGGCCGGTCGCCTTCGCCGCGACCAGCGCCAGCACCTGTTCCGGATAGGGCCAGATCTTCACCGCGAAGCTGCCGCCGACATCCTCCGTGATGACGCGCAGCTTGTCGGTGCCGACACCCAGACAGTCGGCCATGCTGGCGCGGATCGCGACCACACCCTGGCTCGGCGTCGTCAGCGTATAGCGCCCGCTGGCGGGGTCATACTCGCCCAGCGCGCCGCGCGTCTCGACCGGGGCGATGACGATGCGCGGATGCCGCACCGTGAGTTCCACCACATGGGCGGCCTTGGCAAACAGCCGCTCCGTCTCCTCGCGGTTGCCGATCTCCCAGTCGAGGCTGCGATTGTCCGGCAGGTCCGGCCAGACCTTTGGCGCGCCGGATTCGGCGGCCTGCTCCAGATCGACGATCACCGGCAACTCGTCGAGGTCCAGCACGATGGCCTCCAGCGCGTCCAGCGCCTGATCCTCGCTGTCGGCGATGACGGCGGCGACAGGCTCCCCGGCATAGCGCACCGTGCCCTCGGCCAGCACCGGGCGGTGGCGCACCGCCATCGGGCTGCCATCGCGGTTCGGCACCTCACCCGCCACCTTCAGCGGACCGATGCCGGCTGCCGTCAGATCGTCTGCCGTCAGCACCAGCCGCACGCCCGGCATCGCCCGCGCGGCCTCCACATCCAGCGTACGGATCGTGCCATGCGCCAGCGGCGCGCGCAGGACCGCCATGGTCAGCATGCCCTCGGGCCGGCGGTCGGCGACATACCGGCCCTTGCCGGTCAACAGGGCTTCATCTTCGAGGCGCAGCATGATCTCAATTCTGGCTGGGGCTGGCTGGAACGGATGGAACAGCGACTGTAGTGCGCAAAGCGGCGCGTTTGAAGCACCCGCAAACCGCGCCGGCTATTTTTCGCCGTCCAGCCGCACCACCCAGCCCTCCAGCCCGGATGCCGCCGCCGGATAGCGGTCCAGCACCATCGGATCGTGGCCGGGAATGACATCGCCCTCCGGCCCGGCCAGCGCCTTCACCGTGCGGTGCCCCTCCAGCATGTCGGCGACATTATAGACGATGGGGAAGGGCCGGCCCTGATCCATGTTGGCGTAGAAATGCGAGGCATCGGAGGCCAGCACCAGCCAGCCGCGCCGTGTGCGCACCCGCACCACCTGCAGCCCCGCCGTATGGCCGCCCAGCGCATGGACGGACACGCCCGGCGCCAGTTCCGACGCGCCGTCATGGAACCGTACCCGCCCGTCGAACACGCGGCGCACCATCGCCGTCACGTCATCCACCGCGAAAGGCTGGCTGAGCGCCGGGTGGCACATGCAGCGGCCGGTGCAATAGGCCATCTCCTTGTCCTGGAGATGGTAGGTGGCTTTCGGAAACAGGTCGTGATTGCCGGCATGATCGTAATGCATGTGCGTGACGATCACGTCCGACACGGCCTCCGGCGCGATGCCGATGGCCTTCAGCCCCTCGCCCGCCGGCCTTGTGATGGTGCGGCCGCGCTTCGCCGCCTCCTGTCGGTCGAAGCCGGTATCGACGATGAAACTGTGTTTCTCGCCGACGATGGCCCAGACGAAATAATCCAGCGGCATCGGCCCGTCATGCGGATCGCCGCCGATGAAATTCTCCGAGGCCTTGCGCGCATGATGCGCGTATTTCACCGCATAGACCTTGTAGTCTTCCGTCACGCCCTGTCCCTCCCTGACGCTTTTTCAGCAGTGTAGGACAGGATATGGCAGGGTGGAGACCGAAAACGGCTACTGCGTCTTCTTGGCCGGTTCCTTGTCGGTGCTGCCCGGCTCCACCAGCATGGTTTCGACCTCGGCCACCAGCTGACGGCAGCTGTCATGATCACCCTTGCGATCAGCATCGATGGCCGCTTCCAGCTTGTCGATGGCGCGGGTCTCATTGCCGGGGGCGCCAATCCAGGTATCGCGCGGCTTCGCGGAATCGGTGGCGCCGCTGACATCCTTGGCGCCGTCCTTGGTGTTTAGCACCACCTTGGCCTTGTCATCGACCATCTGCTGCTTGCCGGATTTCGTCTCGGCGATCAGCTGATTGGCGCGGCCGGCGCAATCCGAGGCGGCGGCGATACCGGGCAGCAGGCCAATCCCGACCAGGGCGGCGAACAGGCTGCGTCTGTACATGATTCTTCTCCCACTGGGGTTCCATTGTTTCCCTAACCAACTGGCAAGGGCGGCCCAATGTTCCCCAGAGAGGGAGAGAGAATGCTAGGGCCGGTCCTGCCGGGAGAACAGGCCGGCGGCAACATCCAGGATGCGCCGCCAATAGACCAGCAGCACGAAGCCCAGCAGGATCAGGGCGATGGCGACGAAGGCATTCACGATGTGGAAATCGTGGGCGTCCTCGGCGACGAACAGTCCCGTCAGCATGGCTGACAGGGACAGCATGATGCGAACGACCCAGCCCAGCATTTCAGTCTCCGTATGCGGTTCCGCCAGCGTATTTTATCGAACCATAGGGCAAGGGGAGCGCCCGGCCGTTGCGATAGATCAATATACGCGCATCCTATCCGCGTGCCTTCGGCAGGGTCACTGCAACCAGCAGCCCCCCTGCCGGTGACTCCTCCAGCCGGATGGTGCCGCCATGGGCCAGGATCACGTCGCGGGTGATCGTCAGGCCAAGCCCGGTGCCGCCAGTCTCACGGTTGCGCGAACTCTCCAGCCGCATGAAGGGGCGGAAGGCCTCCTCGCGCTGTTCCGCCGGAATGCCCGGCCCGTCATCGGCAACGGAAATGGCGAAGGCGTCCGGCCCGTCGCGCAGCGTCACCCGAACCTCACTGCCGAACTTGCAGCCATTGTCGATCAGGTTGGCGAAGGCCCGGCGCATCGCCACCGGCCGGCAGGTCAGGCCGGCATGATCGGGACCGTCATAGATAACGCGGCATCCCGCATCGGCCGCCGTATCGCACAGGCTGATCAGCAGCGCGCCGAGATCGACCGCGCTGTACGCCTCATCCTTCAGCCGGTTGCTGGCATAGGTCAGCGTCGCGCTCACCATCGCCTCCATGTCGTTGATGTCCGACAGCACCTGGCGCCGCTGGTCCTGGTCCGGCACATACTCGGCGAACAGCCGCAGCCGGGTGAGCGGGGTGCGCAGATCATGGCTGATCGCCGCGATCATCTGCAGCCGGTCATCGACGAACTGCTTCAGCCGGAGCTGCATCGCGTTGAAGGAACTGCCGATGGCCCGCAGCTCCGGCGCGTTGAACTCACCAACGAGACTCAGTTCACGGTCCCGGCCCAGCTTCTCCGCCGCTGCCGCCAGATCGTCCAGCGGCCGCACGATGCCGCGTGCCACCCAGACCGACGCCAGCCCGATCATCACCAGCGCAAAGACCGGCAACAGCATGTTTCGGATCATCCGCAGATTTTCCTGGCCGTCGCTGTGCGGCATCACCACCAGCCATTCCGAAGGGCCGAT
The DNA here is from genome assembly GCF_022449305.1 of Oceanibaculum sp. Classification (NCBI taxonomy): domain Bacteria; kingdom Pseudomonadati; phylum Pseudomonadota; class Alphaproteobacteria; order Rhodospirillales; family Oceanibaculaceae; genus Oceanibaculum; species Oceanibaculum sp. Next base: position 34,303 of record NZ_JAKUSO010000001.1, read on the forward strand.
CCGGACGGCAATGCGCAGATCGCTGCTGAGCATGTTACTGCCCCTGTCGTCGAGCACATCCGTCATCACCGTCGGCAGCGGCGGCAGGATGATGACCAACGGGCGCGGCGAATATTCCGGATCGTCCAGATCATCCGCCATCATCAGCACATCCTGCGGTTCCAGGCCGAGCAGACCGACGATCCGCTCATGCAGATCGGCAAAGCCCCCTCCCCGCGCGGTATGCGAAAAATCCGGCGGCGTCTCCAGCGCCACAACATCGAGCCAGCGCCGGACCGGCAGGTCTTCCAGGACGGCGGCCCGTTCAGCGACGGGCACGGCGACACTGCGGTCGCGTATATCGCGCAGATTGTCGAGCAGCCAGTCGCGGTCGAAGAACATGATTTCGGGCGGGCGGATGAGCAGCGGCATCGCCTTATCGACAGCCTTGACCGCCAGCATCCCGCCAAGGACAACCAGCACGATGCGCGGGGCGAGCCTGAGCCGCGACCAGAAGGGAATTCTCACGCTGGACTCCTCGCTGCCATATCCTGCTGCAGGGCAACCGGCACGGCGAAAAAATAGCCTTCATTGCGGATGGTCTTGATGAAGACCGGGTTCTGGGGGTCGGCCTCGATCTTGCGGCGCAGCCGGCTGATCTGCACATCGATGCTGCGGTCGATGGCCTCGCTCATGCGGCCATGCGCCAGATCCAGAAGCTGGTCGCGATTCAGCACACGCTGCGGATATTCCAGGATCACCGCAAGCAGGTCGAACTCTCCACTGGGCAGGTCGGTCACAGCTCAGGCCGGAGAGGGTAGGGTGCGGAGTCTGGAATTCAGCTGCCAGCCGGCGAATTCGTACACCGCTGCCGTCGGGCGCTCGGCATTGATACTGGCCGCCCCCAGCCGGCGGGTAACGGCACGGATGCGGGCCAGCAGCTCGCGCGGGTTGAACGGCTTCACCACATAATCGTCGGCGCCGATCTCCAGCCCGATGATCCGGTCGGTGTCGCCGCTCATCGCGGTCAGCAGGATGATCGGCACGCTGCTCTGTGCCCGCATGCGGCGGCAGAGCGACAGCCCGTCCTCGCCCGGCATCATGATATCCAGCACGATGACGTCGATGCGCGCCGCCTCGCAGATGGTGAACATCTCCCGCCCATCGCCGGCCTGGCTCACCTTCAGCCCATGATCGGACAGGAACCGTGCCAGCATGGCGCGGATGCGATGGTCGTCATCGACGATCAGGACATGGTTCGTGGGTTTGACGGTCACGCTGCTTCCGGGGCCTCTGGTGTATCGAACTGGCGCCACTATATCACCGGGGTCAGAACCGTCTCCCGCGCTGCAACATTCTGAAACATTCCGTCACGTCCCAGACACCTGCCCGGCCGGCCACGCGCTTAAGGTGGCGACATCCGCCCCTGCCGGGGCTTTCAGCAAAAAGGCCTTACCCCTGATGAACAGCATGACCCCTGGCCGTCAATCGCGCCTTCTGCCGACCGCCGCGGCCCTGTCCGCCCTGGCGGTGATCACATTCTCCTCTGCCGCCCTTGGCCAGCAAGCTGGGCAGAAGCCCGGTCAGAAGCCGGCCGACAAAGCGGCAAACAGCGACTGGGACATCCGGCTGGGTGGTGGCGGGCTGGTCCGGCCGGAGTACGAAGGCAGCGACGAGTACAAGGTCTCCGCCCTGCCCGTCCTGATGGTGAACTACCGCGACATGGTCTTTCTGCACGGGACGACGCTGGGCGCCAATGCGCTGACCCTGCAGGGCCCCAATCCAGGTGACAAGCTGCAGGTCGGGCCGCTGGTCCGTTACCGCTTCGGCCGCGACCAGGACGACAGTGACGATCTGCGCGGCATGGGCGATATCGACGGCGCGGTCGAGCTTGGCGGCTTCATCAGCTACAGCACGGGCCCGTGGTCGGCAGGCCTGACGCTGTTCCGCGATGTCAGCGACGCGCATGACGGCATGACGGCGGAACTTTCGGCCGGCCATCGGATGCAGCTGGGCCCGAAGCTGATGCTGCGCAGCGAGATTTCCACCACCTGGGCGGACGATAACTACATGCAGGCCTATTATGGCGTGACCGGCGTGCAATCAGCACGCAGCGGCATGCGGCAATATCAGGCGGAAAGCGGCTTTCAGGATGCCGGCATCACCTTCGACCTCGACTATCTGCTGACCGAAAACTGGTCCATCACCGGCCGGGTGGGCTACAAGCGCATGCTGGGCGACGCTGCCGACAGCCCGCTGGTGGCGGATCTCGGCTCCGAGGACCAGTTCAGCACCGGCCTCTACATCACCTACAAATTCTAACGACGCCGAACGCTGGCGAAGCGCCGAACGGGACCCTGTCCACCGCCCGGCAGCATTGACAGATGCCGCGCTGCCGGGGAGAAGCTGACACACAGTTTCGGCAGGACAGGCATGAACCGGATCGGCATCGCCAGCGGCTTCGACGAAGCCTATCTCATCGATCTCGCACGGCAGGCGGTTCGCCGGGGGCTGATCCTCGCCGTGCCGCCGGCGCGGCTTGATGACTGCCGCCGGCAGGGCTTGCCCGCTGTCCCCTGGACGGAGGCAGACGTCCGGGCACCCTTTCCGGTTCTTCACTCCCTGACCGACCCCACGGAGGCCGCTTTCCGGGGTACGCCGGATATCGGCGTCGCCAGCCTCATTCAGGCCAGCCTGTCCAATGAGGGGCGGCAACGGGCGGCTGGCATGGCCCTGGTGCTCGCCGCTTCCGAATGGAATGCCCGCCTGCTGCGGGAGGCCGGGCTGACGGCGGTACGACGCCATCCAGCCGGCGTGGACACCGGCATCTTCCGGCCGGAGCCCAAGAGAAGCATCGCCCCGGGCAAATACCTTATCTTCTGCGGCGGTCCGCTCGCCTACCGCGCCGGACCGGACATCGCACTGGCCGCCTTCCGCCGCTTCCGTGACCGCCACCCGGAAGTCCTGCTGGTGCCGGGCTGGACATTGCCAGACCGTTTTGAATCGCCCTGGCCAACCTCCCTTCCCGCCCAGCCACCCCAGCCGGAAGGGGATGTGCTGGACATCGGCCCCTGGCTGGCCGGGCACGGCATCCCGCCGGACGCAATCCTCGACGCGCATCAATTGTCCGGGCCGGACCTGCCGCAGCTGCTGCGCCAGTGCGACCTGGCGGTTTTCCCTGATCGTGGCAGCGCCGGGACCAATCCGCTGGCACTGGCGGCAATGGCGAGCGGCGTGCCGGTCGTGCTGTCCGCCAATACCGGCAATCTCGACCTGATCGGCAAGCATCTCTACCCCCTGAAACAGCAAGCCGTGCTGACCGGCGCCCCAGACCTTTCCGGCTGGGGCGAGAGCAGCGTCGATGAGATGCTGGAGGCCATGCAGCGCGCCTATGACCGGCGCCCGGAAGCGGCCTCGAAGGCCAGGGCCGCGCTGGCGCTGATCGGCAAGAGCTGGAGTATGGACCGGCAGGCCGAAATTCTGGCCGCTGTGCTGGAAAGAGCGGCATCCGGCAAGCCGGTGACGCCGGAACCGTACATTGCCGACTACGCCTGGGGGCAGTGCCTGCACAAGGCCGACCGCTCCAGCGAGGCGGAGCGCGTCTATGCCGAGGTGCTGGCGCAAAGACCCGACCATCTGGCGGCCCGCATGGATCGCGGCAATGTCCGCCGGATCGGCGGTGACCTGCAGGGGGCGGAGGCGGATTTCCGCGGTGCGCTGGCCCTGATGCCAGGCGAGCCCCGTATCCTGCGCAGCCTAGGCAATCTCTGGCGCCGCGCCGGCGACCTGACCCGTTCCGCCGAGGTGCTGCGGCGGTCGGCGCGTCTCGACGGCAAGGCGGACACGCATTGGGATCTGGCCTTCACCCTGCTGCTGATGGGCCGCTATGCCGAGGCCTGGCCGCATTTCGAGCATCGCCATGAAGCGCTGGGCCTGCGCCGTGTCGGCCCCGCCACCCCGCGCTGGACTGGCGGTGCCGTTGCGGGCGAGACCCTGCTGGTGCTGGACGAACAGGGGCTGGGCGACAGCCTGCAATTCCTGCGTTTCCTGCCGCTGATCCCGCTGGGGCCGGGCGGGCGGGTGATCTTCGCCGGCAAGCCGGCAACACTGCCGGCGGTCCGCCGCCTGCTGCCGCCCGAGAATGTGTTCGACTGGGACGGGCCGCTGCCTACCGTCCAGCGTTGGGACGGTCTGATGTCCCTGCCCGCCCGGCTGGGCATCGCAAGGCCGGAGGATGTGCCGCCGCCGCCTCCCGGTCTCCGCGATCCGGCACGCGAAGCAAGATGGCGACAGGTGGTGCGCGGTCCCGACAATGTTAGCGGTGACCGGCCGATCATCGGCCTGTGCTGGCGCGGCAATCCCTATTTTTCCGGCGACAGGGAGCGCTCGCCCGGTCTGGCGCCATTGCAGTCTCTGCTGGCTGTTGAGGGCGTGCGCTTCGTCTCGCTGCAGGTAGGGCCGGGCCGTAGTGAACTGACGGAGGTGGAAGGAGGCGACCGTATCGCGGATGACTGCGGCCTTTTATAGGTGGCTGGGGCGGACGGGCTGGACGGCAGGGCCGAGCGCGCGAAATGCGAACACGTCATCTCCTCCTGCACCTCCGTCGTGCATATGACGGGCGCAGCCGGCACGCCGGGCTGGATCTTGCTCAGCGACCAGCCGGACTGGCGCTGGATGACGGACCGTAGTGATTCGCCCTGGTATCCGTCGCTGACCCTGTTCCGCCGCCGCACGCCTGAGGGGTGGGACGCGCTAGCCGCAAGGGTCGCCCAGGCTTTGGCCCACTGGCGCGACGCGCGAGCACGATAAAAAAAGCCTCCCCGAAGGGAGGCTTTTTGTCACTGGCATGCCGCCTGCCGGTCAGGCGTAGAAGGCGCTGTCGATATCGGCCGCGGTGAGGGCGCTGATGCCGAGGAAGGTGAGGGTTGCCCCAGCCACCTGGATAACCACGCCGGTCTCCGTTACCGTCTGGCTGGCAATCGCCGCCTGAAGCTCGGCCAGCGTCGCATTCTCCACTGCGAGGCGGTCGGTGCCCTGCTGGAAGTCGGTGATGGTCGGCGTCAGCACGGCGTTGCCGTAGTTCGGATCGAACCCCTTCAGCACGAACAGGTCCGCGCCATCGCCGCCGGTCAGCGTGTCATTGCCCTGGCCGCTGTAGATCACGTCATCGCCGGCGCCACCGGTGATGGAATCGTGGCCCTTGCCGCCACGCATCTGATCGTCGCCGGCACCACCCAGGATGGTGTCGCCATTCAGGCCGCCCTGCGCGATGTTCGCGCCGCCGCCGGTCAGGTCCAGCGTGTCATAGCCGTCACCACCGTCGAGACTGTCGTCGCCCTGACCGCCGAACACCGAGTCATTGCCGGCGCCGCCCAGCAGCGTGTCATTGCCATCGGCGGACCCGACCGTGTCATCGCCGGCACCGCCGTCGATATAGTCGTCATCCTCACCCAGCATGATGTACTGGCTGGCCTCGTCCGCGACGACATAGTTCTGGCCGGCGCCGCCATTGACGGTGGTCGCCCCCATGACCGAGGCGAACTCGATATTGTCGAGGCGCAGATAGGAGCCCGTGGGCAGGCTGCGCATATCGATGACGAAGGCTTCAGACTGGCTGGTCCCGGTCGAGCCGGTAATGACAATGGCCGTGGACAGCTTGGAATCCGTCGTCGTCGGAACGATGGTCCGCACGTCCAGCGTCGTGGTCTGCGCCAGATTGGTCAGGAAACTCTGCGCCCCGCCGACAAGCTGGGTCTCCGATGTGGAGCCACGGGTCTGGATCGAGGTCACGAGGCTGGTCAGCGCATCGGTCTTGGTCTGCGCCTGCGTCGGGCCTTCCGAGACAACGCTCGTGTTCCCTGGCACGGTCGCATTCACCACATTGCCATTATTGTTGGAATTCTGAACGAGCGCCGCCACGCCGGGCGTGGTGCCGGTATTGGTGATCGTCTCCGCCTTGTTGCTGGCACCGTCAGTTCCCGGTGTTGTGGGAATTGTCGGCGTCGTGGGTGTGACGATAACGGGATTCACAGGCGTCTCGGTAGCCACCGGCGCGACCAGCGTAATCGTCGACTGGCTGCCATCAAGCACACCCTTGAAGGTGCCGCTGGCCGAGGAAATACCGGTCAGGGTCAGGCTGTTGCCGCCGCCCAGATCGATGGTGCCGCTGGCCGCATTGCCGTTCAGCGCGGTCAGATCCGTGCTGGTAACGATGATGCTGTCGCCCAAGGCGAAATCGGCAATGGTATCGCCGTTAAATTCCGCGGCAGTGCCTGTGAAGACATCGTTGCCGGCACCACCATGTTGTTCGTCGGTTCCATCACCACCGCGCAGGGTATCGTCGCCAGCGCCACCCCAGAGCGTATCATTATCGCCGAACCCCGAGAGGACATCGTTACCATCCTCACCAAACAGCAGATCGTTGCCGGCATCGCCCGACAGCGTGTCACTGCCGTCACCGCCATAGAGCGTGTCGTTATCGTTCTGACCCCACATCCAGTCATTGCCGGCGCCGCCATACTCCAGATCGTCGCCGATGCCGCCGATGGTGGTGTCGTTGCCGTCACCGCCATAGATCGTATCGTTGCCGTCGCCACCGCTCAGTCCGTCATTGCCTGCGTCGCCATAAAGAATATCGTCGCCGTTCAGGCCATAGAGGAAGTCGTTGTTCTCGCCCCCATACAGCGTGTCATTGCCGTCACCGCCATAGGCCGTGTCGTTGCCAGCGCCGCCATAGAACAGGTCGTTGCCGGCTTGGCCATACAGCGTATCGTTGCCTGCACTACCATCGATCGTGTCGTTACCGTCACCGCCATAGAGGCGATCGGTACCCGACCCGCCCGTGATGTTGAAGACACCATCCAGTTCCAGCTTGCCATCCCAAAGTATGGCGCCGGTAGCGGCCGATCCGTCCACGGTCAGGGTCTGGCCCGCCGCGACCGTCCCGTTATCGGTATAAATCTGGACGGTGCCGCTCGTTTGGCTGATCGTGACCTTCTCGACATTGGTCAGGGTCGTGGCGTTAAAGGTTACGCTGTGCGCAACCGAAATGACGAGCGTGTCGGTGCCGCCCTCGCCATCGATGACATCGCTGGCGCTCAGCGCCCCCGTGAGGCCCGCCGTAATGGTATCGTCGCCATTGGTCAGGCCGGGCGTGTCATCACCCGTCGTCAGGGTGACATCCGCAAGCACGGCGCGGAACTCACCGGCCAGTCCGGCGGCGAAGGGCATCGGGACGGGCTGGCAGAGATCACGGCGGAACAGCGTCCAGTCGCCGCCGAGATCGGCATGGCCGACGAGGCTGTCCGTGGCGGCGACAGTACGGCCGGTCAGTGCCTCCAGCCGGTCCAGCAGGGCATCACCTTCGGCACCTGCCGCGACGCGGCAGCCATAGAGCGAGATCAGCCCGTCCGGCGCCAGCGCGGCACCGATGGTAGCCAGCGTATCCGCGCGCGCGTCGAGCAGGTCCGCCGTCAGTGGAGTTGCACCCAGATACAGAGTGCCCGGCGCGCCATGCGCGACCAGCAGAAGATCAGTAATGTCTGCCGCGCCAGACAGCCGGGCGGCAATATGGGACAGCGCGTCTTCCTGCGCACCGATCCGCGACACCAGCGCACCGTGCGGCAGGTGCCGCAACAGGGTTTCGATCTGCGGTACGCGCGAATCGACAAAAATCAGGCTGCTCACCACTCTATCCCCAAACGACAGGTTGAAAGTTGGATGAAGCTAGCCGGCGATTATTAAAATTTCATTTATTTTTTCGAGAATCGAAACGTGATCATTTGATAATATAAAGAGAAACAGCGATTAATCTGAACAGAAATGCATATATAGCCTACTTGAATACCATATATATTATTGATTTAAATTCCATTAATATGGAATATTAGCTGTTCCATCTTTTAGTCTACACAATGATCTCTACCCTGCCGGCCAGTCCCGCCCGACACAGAGCCAGCACAGGGCAAGAATCGCGCTTTGACGTTCCTTTCCGGACAGGCTGCTTTATTCTCGCCTCGTTCCGCCCTGCCCTTATTCCGGCTCTGGTAACCGAGCATGCCGTCAACCCATCCCCTTGAGAGTGTTGCGGAAGCTTCCGGCGGGGGCCGTACCATCTTGCTCACTTGGGAAGTTGGCGAGGGTTTCGCCCATGCGGCGCGACTGCTGTGGATCGCCCGGCAGCTGCGCCGGACAGGCTGGCGCCCGGTTGTCGCCGCGCGCGACCCGGAAACCTTGCGGAGCGCATATGAGGCCGAGGGGATAGAGCTGTTCCCGGCGCCGCAGCACGAATCCTGCTTTACCGGCACACCGCCGTTCCGCGCCGCCAGCTATGCCGATGTCATGGGCATCTGCGGCTATGCCGACCGCGACCGGCTGGCCGCCAGCATTGCTGCGTGGGAGTCCATCCTGGCGCGGCACAGGCCTGCCGCGATCATCACCGATTATGCGCCACTGCTGTCGCTGGCCGCCTTCCGCCGGATTCCGCTGATCCCCATCGGCGACGGCTTCGTCGTACCACCTGCCCTGCCGGAGGGCGGCTTTCCGCCGCTTGGGGGAAAAGTGCCGGATGTCTGGCCACCGGCCGACCTGCTGGCCAATGCCCACGCCGTACAGGCGGCACGCGGGCAACCCCTGCCGGAGAACCTGCCGGAGATCATCAATGGTATCGGCGGGGTGGTCTCCATACCGCCGGAACTGGACATCTATGCCGACTGGCGGCTGCAGCCCGCAGCCGGCCCGTGGGAGAAACCGGACGCCCCCTTGCCGAGGCCGGACGCGCCGCGCTTTTTCGGCTATCTGCGCCTCAGCCAGCCGCTGGCGCGGCGTGTGGTGAAGGCGCTGATCGACACCCGCATGCCGGGCGCGCTGTTCCTGCGCGATATTCCGCCGGGCCGGGCGGACGTGCTGGCGGGGGAGTTGCGGGATGCGGGCATCCGGCTGCACGGGACGCCGCCGCCGATCCGCGAGGCGCTGGCCCAGGCCAGCCTGTTCATCCACCATGGCGGCATCGGCTCGCTGACTGACGGCGCCACTTTGGGGCGGATGCAGCTGCTGCTGCCCCGCCATCGCGAGCAGAGCTGCAACGCGAAGCGCGCGCTGGAGACGCTGCCCGGCTGCTTCCGGATTGGCGAGAACGCCCGGGATGAAAGCCTGCGCGAAACCCTGCCGAGGCTGATGTCCGACCGTCAGGCTTTCCTCCGCGCGCAGGAAACCGCGACGCGCATCGGCGCCCGGCCGGAAACTGCCTGGGCCGCCCTGCAGCCGCTACTGGCCGGAATATAACCGCGCCGACCAATTCCGAGCCGGATCGTGGGCCGGCCTCAGATGGCGAGGTATTCGTTCCGCAACTCCGGGCTTTCCAGCACCGATTTGGCGGTTCCGTCGAACACGATCTGCCCCATATCGAGAATCAGCGCGCGATTGGCGAGTTCGAGGGCGGCCACCGCATTCTGCTCGACGATGATGGTGGTGATGCCGAGTTCCTTGATCTGGGCGACGATCTTTTCGATCTCCCGCACAATGACCGGCGCCAGCCCTTCATAAGGCTCATCGAGCAACAGCAGCCGGATATCGCGGGCCAGCGCGCGCGCCACGGCAAGCATCTGCTGCTCGCCGCCGGAAAGCGTTACCCCCTCCTGCTTGCGCCGTTCCGCCAGGCGCGGGAAATATTCATAGATCTTCTCCAGCGGCCAGCCTTTCGGCTCGGCGATCTGCGAGAGCTGAAGATTCTCCTCGACGGTAAGGCCCGGAATGATGCGCCGGTCTTCCTGCACGAACTGGATGCCGGATTGCGACGCCTGATAATCCTTCAGCGTATGCACGGCAAGATCGCCAAGCCAGATCTCGCCGCTTTTGAGCTGCGGGTCCTGTGCCCGCGCCAGCGTGCGCAGCGTCGATGTCTTGCCCGCCCCGTTGCGGCCGAGCAGCGCCACGATATCGCCTTCCGCGATATCGAAGCTGACACCCTGGACGATATAGCTCTCGCCGTAATAGGCGTGGATATCCCGGACACTGAAGAAGGGAGCGTCGGTTGCGCTCTCAGCCCTTGGCATAGTCACGGCGTTCATCAATGCGCACCTCCCAGATAGGCTTCCTGCACGACCGCGCTGCGCCTGACCTCTTCCGGCGTGCCATCGGCGATGATCCGCCCCTGGGCGAGCACAGTGACGCGGTCAGCCAGCGAAAACACGACATGCATGTCGTGCTCGATGATGACCTTGGTCATGCCGCGCGCCTTGATCTTCTTCAGAAGGTCGATGGTAGAGTTGGTATCGTGGCGCGACATGCCGGCCGTCGGCTCGTCCAGCAGAAGCAGCCGCGGGCGCTGCACAAGCCCCATGGCCAGCTCCAGCCGGCGCTTGTCGCCGCGCGACAGGCTCGCCGCCTGCGTGTCCTTGTATCCGGCGAGCCCGACATCGGCGAGCCAGTGCTCCGCCTCCTCGCGGATTTCCGTCTCGCCATCGGTTCCCCGGAAGGCATTGAGCCTGAACGCGCCGTCGCGCTTGGCGAAAGCCGGCACCATGACGTTCTGGAGCAGCGTCAGGTCCGGAAATATCTCCGGCGTCTGAAACACCCGCACGATTCCCATCTGGTTGATCTCGTGCGGGCGCTTGCCCGTGATGACCTCCCCATCGAAGACCACGGCCCCTGTATCGGGCGCGATACGCCCGATACACACGTTCAGCAGCGTCGATTTACCGGCGCCATTGGGGCCGATGATCGCATGGGTCGTCCCCTCGACGATCTGCAGATCGATGTCTGACAGCGCCCGCAGACCACCGAAGCTTTTATGCACGTCCGCGACATGCAGCACCGCATTTGTCATCTTGTCCCTCCTATTCCGCCGGTGCCGGATTGCCCGAGGGCGCCTTGCTTCCCGTGCCGCGCCCCTTGCCGATGCGCGCCCTGATCCTGCGCGCGCCCTCCATCAGGCCGCCCGGCAGGAAGATGACGATCAGCATGAAGATGAGGCCGAGCGTCAGGTGCCAGCCCTCGCCAACGAAGGGAGAGACGATCGAGACCACGAAATCCTCCAGCCCATCGGGCAGGAACGAGAAGATGTCTTCCAGCCGTGCCTTGTGGAAGGCCGAGAAGATGTTCTCGAAATATTTGATGACCGCCGCCCCGATGACGGGACCGACGAGGGTGCCGACACCGCCGAGGATGGTCATCAGCACGACCTCTCCCGACGCGGTCCACTGCATGCGCTCAGCACCGGCAAGCGGGTCCGTCACCGCCAGCAGGCCGCCGGCAATGCCGGCATAGATGCCTGAAATAACGAAGGCCGCCAGCGTGTAGGGACGGGTATTGAAGCCGGTGTAGGCCATCCGGGTCTGGTTCGACTTGATGGCCTTCAGCATCATCCCGAATGGCGACCGGTCGATCCGCATCGCCACGAAGAAACACAGGATCAGGACCACCGCGCACAGGTAGAAGGCTTCAAGGCCGCCGAGTTCGAGCCCGAACAGGTTGGGACGGGGGATGCCCGGCACATCGGTGAAGAATGCACGGTCGATGACCCGCGGGTCGTTGAGGGCGAGTTGCAGGCCGGTTTCGCCATTGGTGATCGGCGTGAACACCGAATAGGCGAGGTTGTACGACATCTGCGCGAAGGCGAGTGTCAGGATCGAGAAATAGATGCCGGACCGCCGCAGGCTGATATAGCCGATGGCGGCGGCAAACAGGCCGGAGATCAGGATCGCCAGCGCCAGCGCCGGAATGACGTTCATGGTCAGCAGCTTGAACGACCACACGGCCGCATAGGAACCGACGCCCAGGAAGGCGGCGTGTCCGAACGACAGGTAGCCGGTCATGCCGAACAGGATGTTGAAGCCGATGGCGAAGATGCCATAGATCGCGAATTTCTGCATCAGGTCCGGGTAGGCCGCGCCGAAAGGGGCCAGCCAGATTGGCATGGTCAGCACCGCCGCGGCGAACACCACCAGATAGACGAGGTCGTTGCGCAAGGCGTTCATGTCAGTTCTCCATCACGCCTTTGCGCCCCATCAGGCCGCGCGGCATGACCAGCAGCACGACGACGGCGACGAGATATATGATGACTTGGTCGATACCCGGCAGGATGCTGTTGACCTCGTTCATCGAGGCGAAGCTTTGCAGGACTCCGAGCAGGAAGCCGGCAAGGACAGCGCCACTCACCGAGCCCATGCCGCCAACGACGACCACCACGAAGGACAGGACCAGGAAGTCCATGCCGATATGGTAGTTGGGCGAGACAATGGGCGTGTACATGACGCCGGCGATTCCGGCGACCACGGCGGCAATGCCGAACACGACCGTGAAGCGCTTCTGGATGTCGATGCCCAGGAAGCCGACAGTCTGCCGGTCTTCCATGCCCGCGCGCACCACCATGCCATAGGTCGTATAGCGCAGGAACGCGATCACCATCCCCATGACGGCAAGCGCGAAGCCCAGATAGACCAGTCGCCACCAGGGATAGAAGATACCGCTGAGGCCGATCCATCCGCCAACATCGACACTGCCGGCCAACGCAGCCGGCGCACTTGTCGGTATCGGGTTGGCGCCGAAATTCGCCTTCACGATTTCCTGCAGGACAATCGCCAGCCCGAAGGTGACCAGGATCTGGTCCGCATGGGCGCGCTTGTAAAAGTGGCGGATGAGCCCGCGCTCCATGGTAATGCCGACAATCAGCATAACCGGAATGGCAAACAGGATGGAAAGCGGCACCGACCATTGCACCAGGATGGCGCCGAAATCACCGAGCCATGCCTGGACAAGCGGCGTGCGCACCTCCATCGGCGACCCCCACGGGGTCAGCCGGTCGGGATCGACGGTCACGGTCTCGAGCTTGAGCAGACGGCTGAAGACGACGGCACAGAAGGCGCCGATCATGAACAGCGCGCCATGCGCGAAATTGACGATGCCGAGCGTGCCGAAGACGAGCGTCAGGCCAAGCGCGATCAGCGCATAGGCCGCACCCTTGTCGAGTCCGTTGAGCAATTGCAAAAAAATTTGGTCCATGAGCCCCATCCGCTCCGGTAGAGAAACGATGCCTCAAGCGAGACGGCGACCGGCCCCCCCGGAGGCCGGCCGCCAGGGTCAGCCGATCAGCACTTAGTGCTGACCGGGCCCAATTCTCCGCCAAAGATCGATGGGTCATAGGTGACAGTCTTGGTCGGGACCTCTTTCACGACCTGCAGCAGATCGTACTTGTCCTTCGGGTTCTCCTTACCCTGCACGACCAGCACCGGCTTGAAGCACTGATGGTCGGAGCCGCGATAGAGCGTCGGCCCGTTGCCGAGACCGTCGAACTCGAAATCCTCCAGCGCCTTGACGACGCCTTCCGGATTGAAGGTTCCGGCGCGCTCGCAGGCATCGGCATAGAGCAGGGCCTGCACATAACCGGTCTGCGCGGCCTGCGACGGCGGGGTTCCATAGGCTTCGCCGAAGGATTTCGTGAACGCCTTGGTGCCTTCGTTCTGCAGCTTCCAGTCCCAGTTGGCGGTGCCGTAGATGCCCTTGATGGCATCGCCGGCGCCCTGCGCCATCAGCTCGGAGAACAGCGGCACGACAATCTCGAAATTCTTGCCGTTGACCTGCTTGTCGCGCAGCCCGAACTGAACCGCCTGGCGCAGCGAGTTCACCATGTCGTTGCCATAGTGATTGAGGATCAGCACATCGGCGCCGGAGTTCAGGACCGGCGTGATGTACTGCGAGAAGTCGGCAGCACCGACCGGCGTGCGAACGGTCTGCACCGTCTCCCAGCCAAGACCCTCTGTCGCGTTCTTGATCGATTCTTCCTGGGTCCAGCCCCAGGTGTAGTCGGCGGTGAGGTGATAGGCGCGGCGGTCCTTGCCATAGGCCTCGCCAAGCACTGGCGCGATGGCCACACCCGACATGTAGGCGTTGAAGAAGTGCCGGAAGCCGTTCTTCTTCTTGTCCTTGCCGGTGGTGTCGTTGGAATGCGTCAGGCCGGACATGAAGATGATGCCCATGTCCTGGCACAGCGACTGCACCGCAACGGCAACGCCCGACGAGGAACCGCCGGAGATCATGATGGCGCCGTCGCGCTCGATCATGCGGGTTGCCGAGGCACGCGCCGCGTCACTCTTGGTCTGCGTGTCGCCGGTGACGTATTCGACCTTCTTGCCCAGGACGCCGTTGCCCTTTAGCGCGGTGCCCTTGAAGGTGTTCAGCATGCCGCCGTCACCCTCGCCGTTAATATGCTTCACGGCAAGCTGGTAGGCCTTCAGCTGGTCCTTGCCCTCTTCGGCATAGGGGCCGGTCTGCGGACAGTTGAAGCCGAACACCACCTTGGAGCCGGTCGGGCTGTTGCAGAAGCTCTGCGCACGCGCGGCACCCGACAGAATCATGGGCATCGCAAGGCCGGCACCGACAAGGCTGGTGCGTTGCAGGAATAAGCGTCGGTTGATCTTCTCGATTGGCATCTTTTTTCCTCCCAGTTCGCGTTGCCGGCTGCTCGCCGGTCGGTCGACGGGTTCTTTGACCCTGCGACATCATTACGCGGGATTGTAACTTATTCAATAAGTCATTGGTAAATCACAGTTTTTTTGTAAATTATTTTATTGTCATCATAAGAAATTTGTCATTAATTTACAAACCAGGGGGTAAAGGATGGCAGCGAAACTCGTCGGGCTGAAGATCAGGACCCTGCGCATGCAGGCGGGGCTGTCCCAGAACATTCTGGCCCAGCGCGCCGGCATATCACCGTCCTACCTCAATCTGATCGAGCGCAATCGCCGCCCGGCATCGACGCTGTTGCTCGACCGGATCGCTGCCGAGCTGGCCGTCGATCGCGCGCAACTCGACGGCGAGGCGGAACGGCGCCTTGCGGATGAGGTACGCGAGGTCTCGGCGGAGCTGGCGGCCAGCGAGAAGCTGCCCGAACTTGCGTCAGCCGAGGAATTTGTCGGCCATCATCCTGGCTGGGCAGCGCTGCTCCTGCGCCTCTATCGTTCTTACCAGGATCGTGACGCCGCTGTTCTCGCCCTTGCCGACCGGCTTGAACATGACCCGTTCCTGCGTGACAGCGTCCACCAGATGCTGACCCATGTGACCTCGATTCGCTCGGCGGCGGAGATCGTGCAGGCCAGCGACACACTCGAATCGACCGACAGCCGCCGCTTCCTGGAGATTGTCGCCGGCGACAGCGCACGGCTCTCGCAAACGGCCATGGCCCTTGCCGCCTTCTTCGACAGTGCGCAGACCCGTGTGCGCGCCGCCACCCCGACCGAGAAGGTCGATGCGCTGATCGTGGCGTCGCAGAATTATTTCCCTGAACTGGAAGCCTATGCCGACGCTGTCCGCGCCGCCGGGGAGCACGAAACGCTGCTGCACGCCCCGCCTTCATTCGATGCGGCAGACAATGAGGAGCGGCCATCGCCCTTCGAGCAGCTGCGCGCGCAGGCGCGGCTGGGCGCGGCCGGCGAGGTTGCCGCGATCCTGTCGCGCCATGAGGGGTTCGAGCAGGATGGCGAGGCCTTCCGGCTGGCCGCCAATGCGCTGTTCGCCTACACCGCTGCGGCAGTGCTGATGCCGTACGGGCCGTTCCATGCCGCCGCGGAACGGCATCGCTATGATCCCAACAGGCTGGCCAGACTGTTCGGCGTTTCCTACGAACAGGCGGCACACCGGATGACCACGCTACGCCGTCCCGGCCGGGAAGGGGTGCGCTTCGCCTTCATGCGGGCCGACCCGTCAGGCTATATCAGCAAGCGTCTGCCCCTGCCCCGTCTCCCGCTGCCCCGCTACGGCAATGCCTGTCCGCTCTGGGTGATCTATACCGCGTTCCAGACGCCCGGCATGACGGCGCGCGCCTTCGGCGCCCTGGCGTCAGGCGATGATTTCCTTTTCTTCGCCCGCGCCGTCGAGAAGCAGCCGGCAATGACCGGCGGGGCGCGGCATCTGATGTCGATCATGCTGGCCTGTGATGGCGATGACGCGGCCCGCGTGGCCGCCGCCGACGGCATCGAAAGGCGGGCGGCAACAGTGCCCGTTGGCACGACATGCCGGCTGTGCGTCCGTGAGGCGTGCCGGCAGCGACAGGAACCGCCGCTGATCGCCTGAGCCGCCGCGTAGCAAAAGCGATGGCAAGAGGCGGTATTGCGCGCCGGAACACGGGCTTAGCCAAAAGGCTTGTTTGACCGCCATGCAGGCCCGATTATGGCATCAGTGGTCCCAGCATAAGAACCATGGCTGCCAAACAGGCGGTCAACAAGGTTGAAGAAGCGGACCGCAGGGGAGGACGAAACATTGGGGAGAACCAGAATACTGATCGTCGAGGATGAGCCGAACATTGTCGAATCGCTCAGCTACATTCTCAGACATGCGGATTTCGACGTCTCCATAGCGGAGAATGGGCTGGAGGCGCTGGAGCGGCTGCGTCGTGCGAAATTCTCGGCCATGATCCTCGATGTCATGATGCCGGGAATGAGCGGATTCGATGTACTGCGGGAAGTCCGCGCCGACCGCACCCTGTCCGGCCTGCCTGTCATTGTCCTGACGGCCAAGGGCCAGAGCCGCGACCGCCAGACCGCCAGCGAGGCCGGGGCGACCGAATTCATCACCAAGCCCTTCTCGAACGCCGAGATCATCGCCTGCATGCGACAGGTCACCGGCAAGGGCTGAAGCGGTGAAACACTGGGACAGCAGAACCCGGAATATCCGGGACGGCGCTGCGATACTCCCCGTCGCAGCGATATTCCTGCTCCTGCCGCCAACGATCCTCGTCTTCTCAGCCCCCGTCCTGATTGCCGGCATCCCGCTGATCGTCCTCTATGTTTACGGCGTCTGGGCCTGCCTGATCCTGTGCGCGTTGCTGGTGGCCGTGCGCGTCAGGGAAGTCGACGCGAACGGCGAGAACGATCAGGACGGCACCTGAATGCTGCATCCCGATCTCGTCATCGTCATCTGCCTTGTCTATGTCGCCGTTCTGTTCGGGGTGGCGTTCGCAGGCGACCGGCGGGCCAGACGCGACTCGGGCGGCTGGCTCTCGTCTCCGCTGGTCTATACCCTGTCGATCTCGATCTACTGTACCTCCTGGACATTCTTTGGCGCCGTTGGCTCGGCGGCACGGAACGGGCTGGAATTCATTACCATCTATCTTGGCCCGACCATCGTGTTCGTCGGATGGTGGATATTCCTGCGCAAGCTCGTCACGGTCGGCCGCGTCCATAATACGACCTCGATTGCCGACTTCATCTCCGCGCGCTTCGGCAAGAATCCGATGCTGGGTGCCCTGGTGACGCTGATCGCCGTCATCGCAACCGCGCCCTACATTTCGCTGCAGCTCAAGGCCCTGACCGACAGCTTCCAGGTGCTGACATATCCGCGCGGAGCGGTAACCGCGGCAAGCTCGACGATCGAGCCCGACTATGCGCTGGCCTTCTGGATCGCGGCGGGCATGTGCGTCTTCTCGATCATGTTCGGCGTGCGCAATATCGATGTGAACGAAAGGCATCAGGGCGTCGTCGCCGCCATCGCGCTGGAGGCGGTGGTCAAGCTGGTCGCCCTTCTGGCCGTAGGCCTGTGGGTTGTCGGCCTGTCTGACTGGGACCCGGCCGCGGCTTTCGCCAATGCGCCGGCAAGCATCATCGACCCCGCCGAAACCTTTGGCCCGCGCTGGCTGACCCTGCTGTTTCTCGCGGCGGCAGCCGTTATCTGCCTGCCGCGCCAGTTCCAGGTCACCGTGGTGGAGAATTCCAACAACAGCCAGATCAGGACCGCCTCCTGGCTGTTTCCACTGTATCTGCTGCTGCTGTGCCTTTTCGTGATTCCGATCGCCATCGCCGGGCTGGAGCGGCTTCCCAGCGGTTCCAACCCCGATCTCTTCGTGCTGACCCTGCCGATGCAGGAGAACAACAATACGCTGACCTTGCTTGCCTTTCTGGGCGGCTTCTCCTCCGCCACCTCAATGGTGATCGTATCCTCGATTGCGCTTTCGACGATGATCTCGAATCACATCATCATGCCCCTGGCCTTGCGGTTTTCGCTGCTGCCGCAGGCCAGTGCCAAGGCGATGCGCCACTTCATCCTGACCGCGCGGCGCGGGGCGGTGATCTTCGTGGTCCTGCTCGGCCTGATCTATTTGCGGGCAAGCAACTCCGAGGCGCTGGCCGCCATCGGCCTTGTCTCCTTCTGTGGTGTTGCCCAGTTCCTGCCCAGCCTTGTCGGGGGGCTGTACTGGAGCCGCGCGACCGCCGCCGGCGCGCTGGTCGGGCTGTTCGCCGGCCTCATCGTATGGGGATACACGCTCGTCCTGCCCAGCTTCGGGGAGAGCGCCCTGATATCGGCTACGATGATGGCCGATGGCCCGTTTGGCATCCTGTGGCTGCGGCCACACGCCCTGTTCGGCCTCACCGGCTATGACCCGCTCGTCCATGCGGTGTTCTGGAGCATGACCGCAAATATCGGGCTGTTCGTGCTGGTGTCGCTGATCAGCGAACCGACACCGCTGGCGCGTTTCCAGTCGATGCTGTTCGTCGATGTCTTCCGCCGCCAGACCGAGACCGAACAGCGCATCATCCGCCGCACGGCACGGGTCGCCGACCTGCGCCAGATCGCCGAGCGCATCCTCGGCCCCGCCGAGGCAACTGCAATGTTCGCGGATCGCGACGTCCACCGTTCGGTCCTTGCCGGCGATGAGACGATCTCGCGCGTCGAACAGCGGCTGGCGGCGAATGTTGGCGCGGCATCAGCCCGCTCGCTGATCTCGCGGGTGGTCAGCGACGAGACCATCAGTGTGCAGGAGCTGAAACGCATCGCTGGCGAGGCCGAGCAGATCCGCGCCTATTCCGAGGAGCTGGAGCGCAAGTCGCGCGAGGTGGAGGCCACGGCCGCGGCCCTCGCGGCGGCCAACCAGCGCCTGCGCGAGGTCGATGCGCAGAAGGACGAGTTCCTCAGCCAGATCAGCCATGAGGTGCGCACCCCGATGACCTCGATCCGGTCGTTCAGCGATATCCTGCTCGCCGAACCGGCCATGCAGGAGGAACGGAAGCTGCGTTTCCTCAACATCATCCAGAATGAAAGCATCCGGCTGACCAGACTGCTCGACAGCATTCTCGAAATCGACCAGCTGCGCACCGCCTCGGCGCGCCAGACGCCTGTCGATTTCGACCCGGAAGAGATTCTGACCTCCGCCCTGGAAAGCTGCGAGGCGCTTGCCCACACCGCCGGCACCACGCTGGTTCAGCAGCGGCACGAGGGCGCCGTTACGCTGTCGGGCGAACCGGACAAGCTGGCGCAGATCTTCATCAACCTGATCTCCAACGCCATCAAGTACAACGACGCGCCGAACCCCAGCGTGACCGTCTCCAGCCGCTCAGACCAGGGCATCTATGAAGTGCGTGTCGAGGATAACGGGCGCGGCATCCCCAGTGAGGATCACGAACGCATCTTCCTGAAATTCGAACGCGGCGCTATCGCGGGCCATCAGGGGGCGGGCCATCACGGGGCAGGGCTGGGGCTGGCCATTTCGCGCCAGATCGCCGAGCAGTTTGGCGGCAAGCTGTTCCTCGACGATAATGGCAAGGCTGGCGCCTGCTTCGTCCTGCAGGTCCCGATGGCCGGCGGCAAGGTCTAGATCAGGTCGCGCGGGACGATACAGAAGACGCCCATGTCCATGCGGGCCCAATAGCCTCGCGCCGCGCAACCACGCGCGCCCCCAAAAGGGGAAAGCAGAGCGCTGTCTTGATCGGAAAATTCAGAAGAAATTGGCGGAGGGGGAGGGTCCGGAATCGAACGTTCTCTGAGCGCGAGACGATCCAGGATGCCTCCGCCTTCAGTCGAAGCCGATAGGCGTTCCATCCCTTAACGGCCAGCGCGGCATCCGCCACCATCCCGGAAGGTGTCGCCCTCAAACAGCCTCAAACAGGATGACAATGGCGCCGCCAACGAAATTGAGCTCGCACCGGTAGCTCAACAGCATCTAACCGAGCGCGGTCGCGCTCGCGCCAAGAGCCAATGGTGGAGAACCCGACGACAAAGTAGAGGCCCATGCTCAATGCCTGCCGTCGACGGTGGGCAGACTCGATATCGATCGCGCCCGCCGTGTGTCCGGCGACATAGCCCGGCATCAAAGGCAGGACGCAGGGCGAGACGAACGACACCGCGCCGGCCAGAAATGGGGCTGTCAGGCCGATGCCGGAGGGTCGAGGGTCTCGCCCCTTTGAGAGGTTGCCGGGAACGCCATGGCAAAACGGAAGCCGGCGAGCGGGACGACGATCCATTGCAGGGCCGGGCTGACGCCGGCGTCGAGACCCGGGATCACCGGCATCAGGTCGCGATAGGCCCATGCCTGGCGCACCTCGATATTCAGCCATTCGCTGAAGATCGTGTAGGCAAGCCCGAAGGCAACAGTCCCCGCGACGACCGGAAGCCGGCGTTCGGTTGGCCACGCCCCGTTGCCGAGAAGGAACAGGGAAAGCATGACCGCGCTAAGGGCGATGAGAATGTCGCCACCGGTGCAGTGAACGGCAGCGAAGATGATCTCCCAAGCCGAGCCGGTTTCCCACAACCTATAGAGCGGCATGTGGGCGAACTCCCAGACCAGGTTCGCGGCGGCGACAAAGGCCATGTAGCGGCGCAGCGCCGAAAGCCAACTGATAGATCTTTCACCGCGCACCCGGTCCATGTCCGAATGGACGCCGGTCATCGGAACAGCCCCTTCACGCTGCCCCACCAGCCAGCCTCTGTCGGCTTGGATGGGCGATAGGGGGCGTTGGTCAGCCCGTTGATGTAAAGCACCAGGTTCAAGGGCTCGAAGCGCAGGCCATGGCACTTGGCGGCGAAGCGTCCGCCACGGTCGATCACATGCGTGACGACGCCATGCATCTGCTGGCCGTCATCAAGCGGCTCGAACTTGACGTTATAGGTCCCCGAGCGCGTTCGCGGTGCCTCCTCGGGATCGCCCGGGCGGCGGGTCAGGAACATCCAGTTGTACGGGTCGAGGCCGTGCGCCTCGCCATAGCTCTTCAGGACATCCGACGTGTCGGCCCCGGGGTCGGTCGTCACCGTGATGAACTGGACCATGTCCTTCATCGGCGTGGCGTTGATCTTCGATTGCACGTCGGCGATCAGGGCGGAGTGCAGGGGGCAGACATCCGTGCAGCCGGCAAATATGAAGTTCAGCACGACGATCCTGTCGGCGAAGTCCGACAGCTTGAAGATAGTCCCGTCGACATCGGCCAGTTCAAAGGGCGGGGCCGGGCCATCGATGGCCTGAAAGAACTGCTCCTTGCAGCCCATGACCCTGTCGAGATCGGCGCCCGGATGGTGCGCCAATGCCGGCACGGCGAAGGCGAGTGCGCCGATCAGAACAGCGGTTAATCGTGCGAGACTCATATCTTCTCCTCGGACATCCCTGCGGTCGATGACGCCGGTCGGCGACATCACTCCTGTCGTCTCCGCGGCCGCAGGCCTGCATCCGTCTCGCCATGGGTCGCGCAAGACTTTGCTCCGCCGCCGCGCATGCACAGGCCGAGGGCGCACATCGCGGCGCAGGGCGCGAGGGCGAGCAGGATCGGCGCCGCGCCGACGGCTGTCAGCCAGTTCCAGTTCAGGGCAAGCCCTGCGCCCAGCGCCCCGAGGCCCGCAAGCAGGACAATCCGGCGTTTCGACAGCCAGGGCACCCTGAGGAAAAATGGGATGCGCGGAGTTGCATTTGCGGCGATCCGTTTCGAGATCATCGTGTCGATTCCTTTCCTGTGTGTTCGGCGATGACGTCCTCGAAGAAGGCGACCATCTCCGGTGTGTCCCGTTCGGCCGGTCCGATCAGCCGGCCGAGCTCCCGCCCGTCCGGTCCGATGAGCAATGTCCCCGGGAGGCCGTAGATCCCGAGGTCGCGCGATGCCTTCATCGTCTCGTCGATGAAAATGCCCAGATGTTGGATGCCGATCTCATCGAAGAATCTGCGGACGGCACCGACGCCGGCGCGGTCTATCGACAGGGCCACGACCTCGAAGCGCCCGCCGCCGAGCGTTGTCTGAAGGCGGTCCAGTGTCGGCATCTCGTGTCGGCAGGGGGCACACCACGTGGCCCAGACGTTGAGAAGGACGACCTTGTCGCGCCAGCGGTCGAGCGTGAGCGCGTTGCCGTTCTCATCTGCGAACGAGACGGTGGCGAGCGGCTGCGGCGTGTCGTGCAGCGGGACGGCATTCGGCCCGTCCGCCATCGTCGCGGTCGACAAGACCAGCGCCAGCACGAACCCGAGCGCGGGTAAGGGCTTCATTGGCCTGCCTCCCTTTCGCGGCGGCTCATCTCGGCCTGGTATTGCTGCTCCCGCTCCGGCCAAGTGCTCTTGATGAAGTCCAGAACCGCGTGGATATCCTCGTCGGACAACACGCCAGCGAATCCAGGCATGTCGCTCTGATAGCCGCCGCCGACGACCGCGGCGGGTCCTTCCTTGGTGATGCGGAACAGGACACCGTCAGGGTGGTGCCAGGTGTGTCCCGAAGCGTCGTGCGGCGGCGCGGGCAGGCGACCCGACGGCAGTCGACTCTTCCAGTCCGGCTGGCCTTCGAGCTTCGCGCCATGGCAGGACGCGCAGTTTGCTGCGTAGATCGCTCGCCCGCGTTCGAGTCGTTCGCCGGATACCTTCGTCGGACCGCTCCGGTCAAGTCCGGCCCAGAGCAGCCCGGCCACGGCGCTTCCGCCGAGCAATATCGTGGCGCCAATAACGGCGCGGTTCATCAGCGCTTGCCTCCGAATAGGTATTTGAACAGCGCCGCGATGCCGAGGACGAGCAGGACGATCACGAGCAGCCAGACAAGGCCCATGCCCCACATCATCATGCCGCCCATGCCTTCCATCATGCCCATACCCATGCCGGTCGGTGCGTTGTTCATCGGAAAATCTCCCTATTCGACCGCGTATACGGACGGCTTGCCGTCACCCACGGCGTAGATCGTAAAAGGTTCGGTCTTGGCGCCGCTCATGCCGGGTGATCCCATCGGCATGCCGGGCAAGGTCACGCCCTTGATGTCCGGATGCTCCGAGAGCAAGCGATTGACGGTCGCGACAGGCACATGGCCGCTCACCACATAATCGTCGATGAAGGCGAGGTGGCAGCCCTGGAAATCGTCCGGGATGCCGGCCTCGCGGCTCATGGCGACCAGTTCATGGGTCGGCTTGACGGTCACGGTGAAACCGTTGTCGCGCAGATAGTCGGCATAGGCTTCGCAGCAGCCGCATTGCGGGTTCTTGTAGAGGGTCGCTTCCTGGGCGACCGTAAAAGATACGTTCGTGAAATAGACGCCCGCCCCGAGGAAGGCGGCGGCGAGGGCGGCGACGATGATCCTGTGCATGGTGGTTCTCCCTGAATCTGTGGATCAGGCGACGCGGATGACGCCCATCATCCCGCCGACCTGGTGTTCGAGGATGTGGCAGTGGAACATCCAGTCGCCGGGATTGTCGGCGACGAAGGCAATCTCGACCTTCTCCCGAGGCGCCATCAGCACCGTGTCCTGCCATGCGCGGTGCGGCGTCGGCGCACCGTTGCGCGAGATCACCCGGAAGGAATGGCCGTGCAGGTGGATTGGATGGTGCCACGCCGTCGCATTGGTCATGGCGATGACATGCGAGCGGTCGCGGGTGAGCGTCAGCATCGGGTCGAGCACATGGCCTTCGGCGGCCTTGCCGTTGACGAACCAGATGCCCTGCCCGTGCATCATGCCCATCATCCCACGCATCATGTCGCTGCCCATGCCGTTCCGGCCGCCTTCGCCCATGCTGCCGCCCATCTCCGCCATCACCATCCCGCCCATCATGCCGCCGTTGAAGATCACTTCATGGCGATGGGCGACGGCGATATCGGGTTCGGGCAACGGGTTCGCGGGAAGCGCGACGGACCGGTCAAGTGGATTGTCCCTGAGCGGTGTCCCGTCATAGACTAGGTCGACCAGCTCGTATTCGAGGCCCCGGTAGAACCGGTCGCTGACCGTGACACGGCTGCCCGGCTTGCCGGTCATGTCGAGCACGATATCGGCCCGCATGGCAGGCCCGAGCACGACGAGACCGCCCGCCGGCGCATGCGGCGTCACCGGCTGGCCGTCGAGCGCGATGACCGTCGGCGCGTGGCCATGGAAGTCGAGCCCGAAGATGCGCGCGTTCGCGGCATTGATGAGCCGCAGCCGGATTCGCTCGCCGCTGCGCACCGGAAGCGCGTCCGGCACGTGACCGTTGATGGTGACGGTGTTGCCGATCCGGCCATTGTGGCTGATGTCATGGCCGTTGCCGAAATCGTCGCTGATCTCGGCTGACCCGGTGAGGCGCCAGTCGTCGAGCACCCAGACGAGTTCCCGATCGACTCGGGGAGGTTCAGGCTCCTCGACAATCAGCGGCCCGTAGAGGCCGCGCCCGACCTGCTCGAAGCTGCGCTGATGCGGGTGATACCAGAAGGTGCCCCCATCGACCGCGTCGAACTCGTAGACGAAGGTCCCGCCCGGCGCGATCGGCGGTTGGTTGAGATGCGGCACGCCATCCATGGCGTTCGGCACCCTGAGCCCGTGCCAGTGGACGGTGGTCTCCTCGGCGAGCCCGTTCTCGACGGTGATCCGGAGGCGCGCGCCCTGACGCACGCGAATCTCAGGTCCGGGGACAACGCCGTTGTAGCACCAGGCGGCCGTCTTGCCATGCGGCTCCGGTACGAGCCGCGCCTGTCCCGGTGCGGCCCGCAAGGAGAACTCCCGGACGCCGGCCGCCCGTGCGGGAAACATGAGGCCAGGCATTCCAAGGCTGGCAGCGCCGGCGGCGCACGCCTTCAGTAAAGTCCGGCGCGATAGCGCCAGGGTGATCGGTGACATGGTTCGCTCTCATCTTATTTCCGCTGTGCTTCGGATGCGCAGACTCGGGTCTGCACTCGCATTGAGCGGCGGCTGCCCGCGCGGTCGCCCGGGAAGCGCAGCAGGGCGCAGCGGTCGGAGCGTACCCCGACCGGCGTCCGATCAGATGAGCGTTCGGGGAGGGTAGGGTTCGGGCGGACCTGTCCGTCCGGCAAGGTCGTAGAAGGCGCGGACCGACGGAGATATACCGGTCACCAGCGGAACACTGCCCTCGGGGCTGAGACTGGCCAGGAGTGGAGTGACGCACACCATGCTACAGCTAAGCCCGCCGTCGTCGCCGTCACCGTCGGAGCCGCAGCCCTGACAGTCGGCCATATCCATGGCGCCGCCATCAGCGAGCGCCATCTTGATCGACATGGTGGTTGTGCTCGTCGCGTGCGCGACCGAGCCGACCGCGAATGCGGCGAGCAAGGCGAACACGAATATCCGTACAAGCTTGACCATTGTGTATTCATAGGCTGTCGCCGGAAACTTGTCGAGTTCCAAGGTGTCGCGGCTCCTTGAGGATCTTACCCGACGCAGCAGGAGAGCTTGGCCACGCCCCTGTCGAAAGTCTGGGCGGCAAGCTTCAGCCCTTCGACCTCAGGTACGGGAAGATCGTCCCGGCAAGCGCCTTGGCGGTCATGCCGAACTTAAGCGCCGGCGCCAGCGTCTGGATGCTGTCGGTGCCCTCGGGCGCGAGGTCTGACCGTCCGGCAGACGGTCGGTCTTGGCGTCCGCCACCAGCTTGATCAGTCCGCGCGTGTCGCGGGCTGCCCGTGCGCGTGGTACATGGTCGAGCGGCACGATGGATGTCTTGACCTCATGGCCGGCGGCCCTCGCCGCGGCCTCGCTCAGGCCGACGCCCGCCACCTGCAGGTCGGCGAACACCACCCAGGGCATGGTGCTATTGTCCTAGGCGAGACTGTTCCCGTAGAGCGCATTGAGCGCCGCGAGCTTGGCCCCGCAGGCGGCCATGTAGACGAACTGGTTGCGTCGCAGCGGCGCGGCATCCATTTGATGAGGCAGAACCGTTGACCTGCCAGAAGCATCATGCTAGCCAAGCTCCATGGGAAGAACCTTCTTCACGCTAAATGATGGTATGAGGCGCCTTTTAGGCGCACTCGTCGCTGTGGCATTTCTCATGGCGAGCGTCGGCATTGGCCACTCCATGCCCGCATCAGGTCCCTATGACCATCCGGTCGAGACCACATCGCCCCATGCGGACGACTGTCATGCTGGCATCTCGCAAGCAGCGGATTGTGCCGACAACGCTGCACAGCAGGACCAAGGGCAGCCCGCGAAGCACGGGGCCCTTGGAAATTGCTGCGTCGTCGCTTGCTCTCCGACTATTGTAGTTGCCGCCATTACGGAAGTCGCCGTCATCAACTTTTCTTTGGTACGGCTTGGTGTTTATGTAGACCAGTTCGCCGGCTTGGATGCCCCGGACGGCCTTTTCCGTCCTCCCCGCGCCCGCGTCTGATCTCCGCGCGGCTGCCCTGGTCGGGCGGGATTCGGACATCGAGAGCTTCACGTTCCTGCTGACATAAGAACTGCGCTCGTTCGGGCGCTGCAGGTTCGGAAGTGCGCTATCGCACGTCCCGGTTCCCTTCCAATCCGCTTGTCGCGCCCGCCGGAGATCCGATCCCGGCCACTGGAGGTCTGTGTCCTCAAGCAGCCTCGGTTCTATCAATGTGACAAACAGGATTCGCAAAATGTCGAAAACACTCCCGAACCTTCTCCGCATTTCTCTCCTCGCCGGCTTCACGACGATCGCCGCCGCGAGCGCCGCTTTCGCATCTCCCGGTCATGGCCTGCCGTTCGGCGAGGCCGCCAAGGCCGAGCAGGCGACGCGCACCGTGACGATCACCATGCGCGACAATCTGTACGAACCAGAAAGTCTGACCGTGAAGCCGGGCGAGATCGTCCGCTTCGTCCTCGTGAACAAGGGCGAACTGCTTCACGAGTTCAACATCGGAACCGCCGCCATGCACGCCAAGCACCAGGAAGAAATGGCGATGATGATGCAACACGGCATGCTGACGCCGACGGGCATGAATCACGACATGTCGAAGATGGACCATTCAAAGATGGGCGGCATGAACATGGGCGATATGAAGCATGACGATCCCAACAGCGTCCTGGTCGAGCCCGGCAAGACGGCTGAGCTGGTCTGGAAGTTCACGAAGCCGACCGAACTCGAATTCGCCTGCAACATCCCGGGACACTACGAGTCCGGGATGGCTGGCCCGATCAACTTTACGAAGTGAACGGGGAGGGGCAGACGATGAACAAGCCAATCACTGTTTTCTCGCGACGGGACGCGCTCAAGCTCGCCGGAGCGGCAGGCTTCGCCGGCACCGTCGCTGTCTATCCCAGCCGCCGCAGCTTCGCCTCTTCGACGAAGGAGTACACGCTGAACGTCGACGCTGATCGCATCGCCGTCGATGGCGTTAGCAGCAACGCCATCCTGATGGGCGGTTCCGTGCCGGCGCCGACGATGCGCTGGCGCGAGGGTGACGAGGTCGTGGTCTATGCGACCAATCGTCTGGATGCGCCCACGTCCATCCACTGGCACGGACTCCTCATCGAAGGCGTCATGGATGGCGCACCCGGCTTCAACGGCTATGTCGCCATCCAGCCCGGCGAGACCTACACCTACCGGTTCAAGCTGCGCCAGGCCGGTACCTATTGGTACCACAGCCACTCCGCGATGCAGGAGCAGCAGGGCATGTACGGCGCCATCGTCATCGAACCCTCCGGGCGCGAACCGGTTCGCGCGGATCGCGACTATGTTGTGGTCCTCTCGGACCATACCCAGGAAGACCCGATGCGCGTTCTGTCCAACCTGAAGGCCGATGCCGGCTACTACAATTACGGGAAAAGGACCCTCATCGACTTCTTCCGGGACGCAAACCGCGACGGGTTCAATACCGCTCTGAAGGACCGCATGGAATGGGGCGACATGCGGATGGACCCGACCGACCTCGCGGACGTGACCGGATACACCTTCCTGATCAACGGCCGTGGACCGAAAGACAACTGGACCGCTCTGTTCAACCCCGGTGAGCGTATCCGGCTCAGGTTTATCAACGCATCGGCCATGAGCTTCTTCGACGTCCGCATACCGGGACTTCCCATGACCGTGTTCTCCGCCGATGGGCAGAATGTCCAGCCGGTTCGTGTCGACGAGTTCCGCTTCGGTGTCGGCGAGACATACGACGTCATCGTGCTTCCACGCGATGACAAGGCGTTCACGATCTTTGCGGAGCCGATCGATCGTTCGGGCCATGCCCGGGCTACCCTGGCGCCGCGTGAGGGTATGGAGGCCGCTATCCCCGAACCGCGACCGCGCACGATCCTCAGCATGGCGGACATGGGCATGGCACACGGTGGCATGGACCACGGTTCGATGACAGGGATGAACCATGGCCCGATGGCGGGCGGTGCCATGTCCAGTGGCGCCATGGGTGGCATGGACCATAGCAAGATGGGCGGAGCGCCCATGGCTGGCATGGACCACGGCGCTATGGGTCATGGCGGAGCGGCGGCCGAGGGCGGAGAACGCCGCCCCTTCGGCTGGGCCGATGCGAGCACCCCACCGGGAATGAAGGCGCTGGACTACGCTGACCTGAAGGCATCGACACCGAATTCGGACGACCGCGAGCCGACCCAGGAGATCGAAGTGCGGCTGACAGGCATCATGGAACGATACATGTGGAATCTGAACGGCCGTCCCTTCGGGAAGGACGAGCCGATCCGCGTGGCCTATGGAGACCGTGTACGCCTGAAGTTCGTCAACACGACCATGATGGCGCACCCGATGCACCTGCATGGCATGTTCGTCGAACTGGAGAACGGCCAGACCGACAGGAAGCCACGCAAGCACGTCGTCGTGGTACCTCCCGGCAAGACCGTCTCTGCGGTGTTGACGGCGAACGAGCCGGGCGACTGGCCGTTCCATTGCCACCTTATCTATCACATGGAAGCTGGGATGATGACGCGTTTCATCGTCGAGCCGAAAAGCGCGTGAGGCAGAACGATGAAATCGATGATTGCACGATACAATTCTCGGCAGGAACTTGCGTTCCTTGCCGGTTTTCTTCCCGCCCTGTTCCTGTTCGGCCCGGCCCAGTCCGCCGAGCCCGATCAGCTGTTCACCTTCTTTCAGGCCGAGCAGTTCGAATACCGGGCGAACGACGGGCAGGACAGTCTCAACTGGGATGCCCAGGGCTGGATCGGTAACGACGACCACAAGGCCTGGCTGAAAACCGAGGGCGAGAAGCCGACGGACGGACGACTGGAAAAGGGAGAAATCCAGCTGCTCTACAGCCGCCGGATTTCCGATTTTTTCGATGCGCAGGTGGGTGTGCGCTATGACCTGGAACCCGGCCCCGAACGGGGGTTCGGCGTCTTCGCCCTGCAGGGACTGGCACCCTATTGGTTCGAAGTCGATGCCTCCGCGTTCGTCAGCAACGAAGGCGAGCTTTCGGCTCGCTTCGAGGCCGAATACGACCTCCTGATCACACAGAAGCTAATCCTGCAACCGACGGCCGAGGTCAACCTCGCAGCCCAAAGCGTACGGGAGCGGGGCATCGGCTCCGGCGTCAACGATGTGGAGCTCGGGCTTCGCCTCCGCTACGAAATCGAACGAAAGTTCGCGCCATATATCGGCATCAGTTGGGAGCGCAAGATCGGCGAGACAGCCGATTTCGCGCGGGACGAGGGAGAAGACATCGACAACCTCTCCTTCGTCACCGGCATCCGTTTCTGGTTCTAGCAGGAGAATGGCATGCTTCGGATAAGTTTTTTCGCTTTCGCCACTATACTGCTGCTCGGTACTCCGGCGGCGGCTGGCGAAGTGCGCATGGAGATGCGCAATCAGTCTGGAAGCGAGCGGTTCGTCTATGAACCGGATTTCATCCGAATATCGCCTGGTGACACGGTCGTCTTCGTCCCCATCGACAAGGGCCACAACGCCGTCTCCATCGACGGGTTTGGCGCCGACGGCGATCAGCCGATCAATGTCGGCTTCAACAAGGAGGTATCGGTCACTTTCGACAAGCCCGGCATCTATGGCGTGAAATGCACACCTCATGTTGGGCTCGGCATGGTCGGCATCATTGTCGTGGGCGAGGTTGAGGTGCCGGAGGCAGCGCGGGCGAGCATCGCAAAGCTTCCGCCGAAGGCACGCCAGCGGCTCGAATTGCTGCTCGGACAGGTCGGGCGCTCCTGATGCCCGTCGCCCGAAAAGAGCAGGAGGGGCGCCTAACAAGCGCCTCTCCGCCTCCATCGACGGAGGATAGTCCTAAACTGCTGAATGGTGCGCGACCCGACCGGCGGCGGTTGGGACAGGTGATCAGAGTGTTGGTCGCTGTCGGCGCTCTCAATCTCCTTGTGGGCCTTGGAGATGCCTACGCCGACGCCCCGCCGCTGTCATTGGGAAACGAGATCCAAGTCGAGAACGCCTATGCCACCAGTGGTCCCGTAGGAGGCTCGACGGAAGTTCGGTTCCGACTGGTAAACGAAAGCGGCACAACCGTCGTGCTGTTGGGGGTGAGTTCCCGGATCGCCGAAAACTCAAGACTCATCGCCCGAATCGGAGCCTCGGACACCACTGAACTCCAATCGATCAGCGTGCTTGCAGGGGAAGTACTCGATCTCACGACTTCGCACCTTTGGTATGAGCTGTTTCCTCTACGCAATAAGCTCGAAACGGGGGACGTCTTCGATCTTGAACTCGATCTTGTGAATGCGCGCGTTATGACAGACGTCCACGTTCACTGACTAAGAGGAACCGTAAAATTCGCCTGACAGACGACGTGCGAAGGGATTGTCCGATAAGAGAAATCTACGCATAGAGTATGGGTCGCCGATGACAGAAGAATACCAGAAAGAGAGCATCAGCCTTTCCGGAGCGGTGGCCATGGGCACCGGCGTCATGATCGGTGCGGGGATCTTCGCGCTTACCGGACAGATTGCGCAACTGGCCGGACCGCTCTTTCCGCTGTCGTTCGTTGTCGGCGCGGTCGTGACTGCGTTCAGCGCTTACACCTACATCAAGATGTCGAACGCTTATCCGTCGGCAGGCGGCATCGGGATGATCCTGAAGAAAGCCTACGGGCCGACGACAGTTGCGGCGGGTGCGGCGCTGCTGATGGCGCTTTCGATGGTCATCAACGAAAGCCTCGTCGCCCGGACGTTCGGCACCTACGTGTTGCGCGGTTTCGGCGCCGACCCGAACAGCTTCCTGGTGCCATTGCTGGGCGTCGGGCTCATCGTCTTCGCCTATCTCGTCAACGTCTCGGGCAACCGGTCGGTCGGGCTGTTGTCCATCCTCATGGCTGTGCTCAAGGTCGGCGGCATCGCGTTGTTCGGCGCGGCGGGCCTCTGGGCCAGCGGCATTTCCTTCGAGGCGACGGGTGGGGATACGGATGAAGGCGGTTTCATAGCCTCGGTTGCGCTGTCGATTCTTGCCTTCAAGGGATTCACGACGATCACCAACAGCGGAGCGGAGGTCACGAACCCGCACCGCAACGTGGGCCGGGCCATCGTCTTTTCCATTGCGATCTGCGTTGTCGTTTATCTGCTCGTCGCGTTCGCCGTCGGATCGAGCCTGCCGCTCGATAGAATCGTGGTGGCCAAGGATTATGCACTGGCAGAGGCGGCCGAGCCAGCGCTCGGGCAAACCGGCTTTTACCTGACGGTGGCGCTTGCCGTCGTGGCGACTGCTTCTGGCCTGATTGCGAGCGTCTTCGCGGTCTCTCGCATGTTGGCCATGTTGACGGACATGAAGATGATCCCGCACAGCCACTTCGGCATGCCGGGCGCGATCAAGGACCACACGCTCGTCTACACCGTCGTCATCGCCGGCTTCCTGACAGTGTTCTTCGACCTTAGCCGGATCGCCTCGCTCGGCGCGTTCTTCTATCTCGTAATGGACATCATTATTCACTGGGGCGTCTATCGGACGCTCCGCAAGGACATCGGAGCACGCGGCGGGGTGTTGCTGACCGCGATCGCGCTAGACACGATGGTTCTGGCGGCCTTTGCGGCGATGAAGTGGCAGTCCGATCCGCTGATTGTCGTACTTGGCGTTGTTTGTATGATGGCGGTGTTCGTGTTCGAGCGTGTTTTCCTCGCGCGCAATCCCGCCCCTGAAGGTTCGCACGACCACCATTGAAGTGCTTGAGCTTCCAACGAGTGGACGCCGCAAGCTGAAACGAATTACCGAAAGTCTGGCAGACCATGGAGCACGATCATCATCACGCAGCGCCCGACATACCGGCGCGAGCGAACACTGCAACAGACCCGGTTTGCGGGATGACGGTCGCGATCAAGCCGGACGGACGTCGCGCCGAGTTCCAGGGCAAGACCTTCCATTTCTGCTCGGAGAAGTGCCACACGAAGTTCAAGGCCGATCCTTGGTTCTATGCCTCAGGCCGCGCTGCCAGTCAGAAGAAAGCAGCCCCGGCCAACGTCCAGTACACTTGCCCGATGCATCCCGAAATCGTGCGCGATGCGCCGGGTTCATGCCCGATCTGCGGCATGGCGCTGGAACCGATGGTGCCTTCGGACGAGCCAAGCGAAGAGCTGACGGATTTCACTCGCCGGATGTGGATCTCAGCGGCTGCCGCAGTACCGCTCATCATCCTGACCATGGGCGAACTGGTGGCGCTGCCGGTACGCGACTGGATCGGGCACCAGATGGCCAGCTACCTCGAGTTCGTGCTCGCCACGCCGATCATCCTCTGGGCGGCGCTTCCATTCTTCCGGCGCGGCTGGGATTCGATCGTGAACCGCAGCCCCAACATGTGGACGCTGATCGGCATCGGCGTGGCGGCGGCCTACCTCTACTCGATCGTCGCCACCTTCCTGCCGGGCGTGTTTCCCGAAGAGTATCGGATGGGCCACGGCGTCGGCACCTACTTCGAGGCGGCGGTCGTGATCGTGGCGCTGGTCTTCGTCGGCCAGGTTCTCGAACTGCGCGCGCGCGAACGCACCGGGGATGCGATCCGCGCACTTCTGGACCTCGCGCCGAAAACCGCGCGGCGAATTCTGCCGGACGGCACCGAATACGACGCTCCGCTGGAAAACATCATGGAGGGCGATCGGCTTCGCGTGCGCCCGGGCGATGCTGTCCCTGTCGACGGGACAGTGATCGAGGGGCGATCCTCGCTGGATGAAAGCATGCTGACCGGTGAGTCAATGCCGGTGGAGAAAGGTCCGGGGGATGCGGTGACCGGGGCCACGATCAACAAGAACGGCTCTCTGGTGATCAAGGCCGGCAAGGTCGGGTCCGATACCGTGCTGGCGCAGATCGTCTCGATGGTGTCGAACGCGCGGCGGTCCCGCGCGCCGATCCAAGGGCTGGCCGACCGCGTGTCGGCGGTCTTCGTGCCAACCGTGGTCGTCATCGCCATCATAGCCTTCATCGTCTGGATGATCTTCGGCCCGGAACCCGCGCTAGTCTTCGCCATAGCATCCGCCGTTTCAGTCCTCATCATTGCCTGCCCCTGCGCTCTGGGGCTCGCGACGCCGATCTCCATCACCACGGCAGCGGGACGAGGCGCACAGGCGGGCGTGCTGATCAAGGACGCCGAGGCGCTGGAGCGTATGGCGGGTGTCGATACGCTCATCGTGGACAAGACCGGCACCCTGACCATGGGCAAGCCGAAGCTGACCGACACCGTGGCGCTTGCGGAGGTCACTGAGATTGACCTGCTGTCGCTGGCTGCGGCCCTGGAGCGCGGCTCTGAACACCCCCTGGCAGAGGCGATCGTCGAGGGCGCCGAGGCGCATGACGCCCCGCGTCGGGAGGCCAAGGACTTTGACGCCGTCACCGGCAAGGGCGTACGTGGCAAGGTTGGCGAACGCGGGGTGGCGCTCGGCAATGCCGCGATGATGCGGGAGATGGGTCTGGACACGGCAGCGGCTGAAGCGAAGGCCGACGCTCTGCGCGCCGAGGGCAAGACGGCCATGTTCGTGTCGGTCGACGGCGCGCTTGCCGGCATCGTGGCGGTGGCCGACCCAATCAAGGACAGCACCGCGGAAGCGATCAAGGAACTTCACGCCCAAGGGCTGCGCGTCATCATGGCGACGGGTGACAACGAGCGCACGGCGCAGGCAGTGGCGGGCAAGCTCGGTATCGACGAGGTGCGCGCGGGCATCCTGCCCGAGGGCAAGAAAGACCTGATCGACCAGTTGCGCCGCGATGGCCACAAGATCGCGATGGCGGGCGACGGGGTGAACGATGCGCCCGCGCTGGCCGCCGCCGATGTCGGCATCGCCATGGGAACCGGGGCCGATGTGGCGATGGAAAGCGCGGGCATCACCCTGCTGGGCGGCGACCTGATGGGCATTGTCCGCGCGCGCAAGCTGGCGCGCGCCACCTTGCGCAACATCAAGCAGAACCTGTTTTTCGCCTTCGCCTACAACGCGCTCGGCGTGCCGGTCGCGGCGGGGCTTCTTTACCCGGTCACGGGGATGTTGCTGTCGCCGATGATCGCGGCGGCGGCAATGAGTCTGTCCTCCGTTTCGGTGATCACCAACGCCCTGCGGCTCCGGCGGATAGACCTCTGACCACATAAAACAACGTCCAATCTGGAAAGGTAAACCAGATGACTCAAGACGCTCTTTCGCGGCGCGCGATCCTGATCGGCGGAGCAGCATTGCTGGCTGCATCGCCGCTGGGGACCTTCGCGCAGGGCTTTGGACCGGCGATCCATGTGATGAAGGACCCGAATTGCGGCTGCTGCTCGGCCTGGATCGAGATACTCGGGAACGACGGCTTCGCCGTCACGACCGAGCCGAGCCCCGGGGCTCTTCTGATGCGCTACAAGCTGGACAACGGCATTCCGCAGGAGATGGTCTCCTGCCATACGGGCCGCGTCGAGGGCTACATGATTGAGGGCCATGTCCCTGTCGCCGAGATTCGCCGCCTGCTGGATGAGCGCCCTGACGCAGCGGGCTTTGCAGTGTCCGGTATGCTCTACGGATCGCTTGGCATGGGGCCGGAAAGCGAACGCGAAGCCTATGACGTATTCCTCGTTCGGCGCGGCGGATCGACCGAAGTCTTCACCAGCTACGCTGCCGCCTGACCTTGAAGCTGCAATTTCGCTCCTGATCAGGGGCGAGGACACGTACGCGCCTGCTCCCGCATGACGGCGTAATCGCTCAGCATCTCGGCGATCGCCGAATGTTTCGGCAGCAGATCGAGCTCCTCGGCTGCCCGCGCCTGGAACTCGCGGCTGTACTCGACGACCGGCGGACAGACGGTAGCGATACACGGTTCAGAACCGCCCGTCGCGCAGCCGGTCTGCGAGATCGCTGCGATCGCGAGGGCGACGAGCCGCCGCACCGAGCATCTGGCGTTGGACGTCATTTGTCTTCTCCGAGGTTTCGAGGCGTTCGGCGAGGCGGCCAGCACGCTCGCCGGAGCGCCGGAGCGCGAGCAGGAACAGGAGCACCGCGAGTGCGATTGCGCCGTGGCGCAGAGCCGCCCGCATCCACGGGGCGGCTGCGATCCCGGTGAACAGAGCGGCGATCATCGACGCCCCCGCTTCCAGTCGTCGATGCGGGCGTAGATCGTCACGGCGAGGCCCGCGAGCGCCACGGCGATGAACACCCAGCGCAAGGTGTCGAGATAGGGTACGAGCGGCAGGATCGCGGTCTGGGTTTCCGCCAGGACGTTCTGCGCCACCTCGACGCCAGCGGCGCCAAGCGTCGCCACGCCTGCTGCGCCGCTGCCCTTCATCGTGCGACTGTCTGCCAGGACCTCTCGTACGGGCGACGTTTCGGCGGCGAACGCTGTCGCCCGCACCGGGAAGCGCTCGCCCCATTGCCGGGCGGGACCGAGATCGATGTGCATGAAGCCCGAGCGCGGATAGTAGCCGAAGCCGAGAAAGCCAGCGGCTCGGGCGGCGGCCTCGAATGCCACCGGATCGTGGTTCGCCATGGAGATGTCGAAGGCCGTGCCGTCCATGTGCTTCGAGCGCGGCGCGCCGCCGACGGCCCGATTGTGCGCCGGACTGCGGTAGGCCGAACGGACGATGAGCGGCTTGCCAAGCCGGTCGCGCAGCGCCTGGAGCTTGTCGAGCGCCTCCTCGTTGATGCGCAGGGAGCCGCTGCCCCGGCAGGCGATCTCGGCAGGGGAGAAATCCTTCCAGCGCCACGAGCGCTCGGGCACGTCGCGCCAGTGTTTGTAGGTCATGGTCGTCATCGCAGGTCTCCAGGCACAAAAAAGCCCGCTCCTCGACGAGGGCGGGCGGTGGTCTGATGGGTCGGGCGGATCGGTTAAGGCGTCGGCCCGAAAAGCTTCAGCTTGATGGCGATGCCGGCCATCAGGGCGAGCAGGATTGCGGTGGTGATCAGCCGCACGGAGGTCTGTACGGCGGTCTGTTTCGCGAGGCGGAAACCCGCGAGCAGCGAGCGAAGATCGCGGATGTCCTCGGCGGCATTTTTGCCGTCGAGGCCAACCTCGCGCAAGGCGCGCCGTGCGCCCGTCTCGGCCGCTCGCTCAAGCAATTTTTCCAACATTTCGCCGGACAGGTTTCCGGGAGCGGTTCCGGGCATGGCGAAGCCGTCACGATCGTTGGAACGGATCATTCGGTCTTCCTTTCGTCGAAGGCCAGAGGGACAGGCCGGGCTCATGGGAACAGGCATATGGCCAAGGCATCCTTGTCTGCGCCTGCGCTGCTCTTCAAGCGAACGGATCGGTTTAAAGCCTTCCTTCAGGTCAGCCTTTCTTCCAGTTCCAGCTCGGTTGCGTATCCCTGGAAGTAGCTGTTGCGGATCGGGTTCGTGGCGCGCAGCCGGGCGATGAACACCCGCTCGGCGCGGAACTCGACATCCTCCGGGTCAGGGACAGTGAGCACCTCACCGGACAACCGGGCTTCGCGCTGCAGCGTCAGCAGGGGGCGGTGCGCCTCACCGGCAGAAGCATGCTCCAGCGTCAGACGCATGATCCTTGGCGCGGCGCCATCCTGGAACCGGCTGACCCCGCCAGGACTCCGGATGATCTGTGTATCCGGCTCGGCCCACAACCCGGCTCCATAACTGTAATTATGCTCGAACCGTACCGCCGGCCCCAGCCACAGCCGGGCGAGATCGAGGAAGCCGTCGGTGCTGGCCCCGTCATCCAGGTCGAAACGCCAGTAGCGTGCCGCCACGTCCGGCGGGGTAGCCAGCATCACGGCGGCATAGCCCTCGCGCCGCCAATTCCCCTGCCAGACATCGAGCCAGCCTGAATCCCAGGCGACGGGGCCGAGCTGCAAGGCAAGCGCGGTACTGGCGCCTTGCAGTTCGCCATCGCCCAGCCGACGGCCATAGAGCTGCAGGCGGGCGAGATGACCGTCCAGCCGTTCGCCGGCAGGACGGCTTCCGAGATCGAGGCCGGTGACGGCAGGCAGCGTGCCCGGCGTGCCTGTGATCACGGCGCCGCCATCGGCGGCGGCCG
This sequence comes from Oceanibaculum sp., assembly GCF_022449305.1. Classification (NCBI taxonomy): domain Bacteria; kingdom Pseudomonadati; phylum Pseudomonadota; class Alphaproteobacteria; order Rhodospirillales; family Oceanibaculaceae; genus Oceanibaculum; species Oceanibaculum sp. The sequence goes on from NZ_JAKUSO010000001.1 coordinate 71,554, forward strand.
AGGCATTACCGGCGGCGAAGGCGATCCCGGCCACGGAGGCGGTATCGGCGGCGGGACTGCCGGTGGACAGCGCCGCCTGCTCGGCTCCGCCAGTGACGATATAGCCCAGCCGCGCGCCGCCGGATCCGTGGCGCAGCTCGATGGCGTTGTCCGCCGTGCCGTCATTCAGACCGGCGATGGCGACCGATCCGGTGCGCCGGCTGCGATAGGCGGCCAGCAAGGTGCCTTCCGCCATCGAGCCGTCGAGTGCCAGCCTTGCCACATCGGCGGCGCGGGTAGCGGGATCGCCTTCTGTCGGGATATAGCTGCTGGCGTCCGGCCCTTCCTCGGCCTGCGCGCCCCAGAGCAGCAACCCGCTAGCGCCGTCGCCGGTATAGTTGCCGCCGGGGTTCAGCAGCCGGCAGGCGGCGAGATAGGCGGTCGCGCCGGCGATCGATCCGGTCAGCACGCAGCGCGCCCAGCCATCGGCCAGCGGGATCAGCCGCGCCGACAGCGCCGTGCCGGCGCCGCCCTGCAAGGTGCTGGCGCTGCCAGCGACAAGGTCGAATGTGCCTTGGGCATAATCCCCGCCGCTGGACAGCACCAGGGCGAGGCGCGTCCGCCCGGCTGGCTTCACGAACAGGCTGAGGGTGACCGCGGCGCCTTCCGTCACGCTGGCGGATTGGGTGATCTGGTGGATGCCGGTGGTGGCGCTTTCGACCAGCATGTCGGCTTGCATGCTGCCATCAGGTGCGGCCCCGGCGTCGGCGGTGATCGTCGCGTTCTGCTTGGTCCAGGCGGCATCGTCGAACCGGGCGCTGCGCGCCAGCAGGTTGGTGCGCGCGCCCTCGATCAGGAAGCCGCGCGGCGCGCCGGTCGCGGGATCATGGTCCTGCCGCCGCCCGTAACGCGGGGCCAAGCTTTCCAGCCGCCAGGCAATGGTGTGGCTGCCGGTTCCCGTCACGCTGGCGATGGCGAGGCGGGCCTGACCGCTCCCCCGGTCGAAGGCCAGCAGCGTGCCGCCGAGATAGCGGCCGGCGTCCTCCGGGTCCGCCAGCATGACCGCCTCGCCGACCCAGAACTCGCGGTCCTTCTGCTGCAGCACCAATTCCAGCGTGCCGGGCGGATCGAAGCCGTCGAGGTTGATTGTCAGCGGTTCGGTCAGGCCATAGCCCTGAATCACGCCGTTGCGGTCGAAGCGGGTGGCGAGGCTGGCGCGCGTGAAGGCGATGCGCGGGTCTTCCGGGCCATAGCCGGTGAAATCGAGATCGAGCAGCGGCCCCGCAAGCCGCGCATCGTCGCTGGCCCGCACCCGGTAACGCGCGGTGGGGCCGGGGCAGCCGGGAGCGGGGGCGGTCACCGCGCCGAACAGCGCGGCCAAACCGATGGGTTTCGGTTCACCCAGATCGGCGACAATGGCCGTGTCGGCTGGCCGGTTGCCCAGCGTGCGCGCCGCGCGCGACAGGCGGTCATCCGCCAACGCCGTTTGCGGCAGCGTTTCTGCCCAGCGCCCGCCGGACAGATCGGCGCGATCCGCCTCGTTCACCCAGCCAATCAGGAGCTTGCCCATGTCACCCCCAGGCCTGCAGGATCGCGCGTCCCTGCGCGTGGGATTCGGTCACACCGACCAGGATCAGATTCCGGCCATCCGCATAGTCGAGGAAATGCCCGTCGCGATAGGATATCTCGTCGCCGAGCCAGGGCGCGCCGGCCAGGAGATACTCATCCACCGTCACTTCAAGCTCGACCAGGTCCCGACGCACCGACATCAGTGCCAGCAGCCGCTCCGCCTCATCCTCGGCATCCGTCTCGCTCTCCAGCAGCGTCATCCGGCGCAGCTCGACGGAAAGCGGATGCTTCCGTTTCACCGCCGGCGCGTCCCGCTGCACGATGCGGTATTCTTCCTTCAGAAAGGCGCGGCGGTCGGCCGAGACGCTCCCGGCCAGCTGGTCGCCTTCCTGTACCGTCCAGTTACGCCGCCAGCCCAGCACCACGCGATGATTGGGCAGACCCTGGCCTTCGTCATTTCGCGACAGCAGCCGCACATCCTGGACCTGGGTGCGGTCGAACACCGCCACCGGATTGCCGGTGGGCGCTTCCAGCCGCCTGACCGCCAGCCGTCCGTCGCGGGTGAAGTACCAGAAGCCGCCGATGCTCCCGCAGATCAGATCGAAGGTCTCGGATATCGTCATCTCCTGGTCGATGAACAGGCCGAGGCCGATGCCCGAAGTCGCCTCGTTGAGAGCCTGGAAACTGGCATGGTCGAGATCGAGGAAATCGACCAGCTCGGAGCGAGTGACGGCGATGGTGCGCAGCATGTCGGCGGGCTGTGCCGTGTAGCTGGACGGGTGCGGCGTGCCGCCGGTGATGATGCCGTTCTTCGCCACGCCGCCCAGCTCGATTTGCGCACCCCAGGCATAGATCGCTGCAGCATCTCCGAGACTGAAGATGCCCGGCGACACGCTTGACCCGGAGACGGTCTCGGTCAGGGTGAAGCGCCGCCATGTCTCGTCTAGCTGAATTTCCTCCTCGGTCGCAGGCTCTATCCCCATGCCCAGCGTCACCATACCGATCACGCTGCGCAGATAGATACTGAAGGTGTAAGGCTGGCCGGCGGTCACGCTGACGGTCTGGCGGAAGCCCGTACCGGCGCTGGCGGGGATGTCGATGCGCTCGGCGGTATAGCCGCCATTCGGGCCGATGATGACGTCGTTCTCGACCGTGACGCCTTCATCCTTGGTCCAGGCCGGATTCATGAACTGCTCCGACCACAGGAACAAATTCTCCAGCCGCTCGCCCGACACTTTGGCGGTGATCGTGCCGGCCGGGCTGCCGCCCAGCGTGACATGGCCCTCGGTCACGTTCTCCCGATACTGGCCTGCGGCGGGCGTGCCGGTGACCTTCGACAAGGGCGCGCCCCGGTCATAGAGTTCATCCACCGAGAAGATCGAGCCGGTATGCGCGCCATAGCGCAGCGCCGATGTGTTCAGCGGCGCCAGGGTCACATTATGACACAGGCCATAGCACAGGATCTTCGGCCGCCCCCGTATATCCTGCGGCGTGCCCTCATTGCCGCTGGAACCGCTGTTGGTGCCTTCGTAGGTCTCGCGCTGGATGGGCACCTCGAACTGCGCCTGCCGGTCGCGCAGAAACAGATGAAACCGCGCATCGCGCCACTCGACCTGCGACGCTGTCCCGGAAAACAGCAGGACAAAGTCTCGCCACCGCCCGCCCGCCGGCCCACGGAACAGCCTGAACCGGCGCCCGTCCCAGCCCGCCTCGGCGAAGCGGTCAAAGAACCGGTCGGCATTGTTCAGAATCATCTCGCCGCCGCCACCCGCCGACCGGCCGCCGATCCGTCCATCGCGGAAAGCGAAGGCCTGAAAGCTGGGAGGCTCCACGATCAGGGGCATCGCCTCGATGCCCGGACGATCGGGATCGTCCGGGCCAGTCCGCCATCGGCCGGTAGCCACCAGCAGGGTTCTGGCCCCTTCCGCCCGCCAGGCGCTGTAGGTACCGTCACCGGAAACCGCCTCGACATCCAGCACCAGGCGGCGATCCGTCTGGACATAGGCCACGACGACCGCGTCCAGCCGCGCCGCGCCCGTCGCCTCGTGAACGGAAACCCGCATGCCGGCCTCGAACGGCTGGTCCGTCTCCAGGATCAGCTCCGCAGGGCCGGTTCCGACCGTGATCCCGGAGGTGCTGGTGCCGACCAGATAGAGGTCGATTTCGGCAAGATAGATCGCATCGTTCATCGGATGGCTATCAGCCTCCCCAGCTGCTGACGCAGGTCGGTCATCTCCCGGCGCATTGCCGTGAGTTCATTCCTCGACTGACCTCCTTCGCGGCGCAAAGTCTCGGCGGAGGTGCTGCCGGCCTGCTGGATGGCCGCGGAAAGCGCCTGCTGCAGCGCACGGACATCCGCCCGCAACCCCCTGATTTCTTCCTCCGGCATGGTACTACTGCTGCTTCCCGAGCGCATCATGTCGACCAGACGTTCGGGCGAATAGATGCGGGCCGGGCCGGTCACTTCCAGCTCCGGCCCGCGCTCGCCAACCAGGCGCAGCCCGCCGGCATGGGTGCCGCCATAGGCGAAGGCCGGTGTACCGCCCGCCGCGATCAGGGCGGCCCGATAGGCGTCCCGGAAATCGGTATCGCTGGCGATGCGGTCCTGCACCACGCCGCCACCGGCCGAGGTCTGACCGAGGCTCACCAGGATTGCGTCCCGGACCTCGCGTGGCACGCCCTGGATCAGGTCGCCCGACGTACCGACCGTGGCGCCATAGCTGCCCGGCACATAGCTCACACTGCCACCGCCGGATCCACCGCCTCCAGATCCACCAGTGCCAGAGCCCAGCTGTGCGTTCTGGATCGCGGCGGCAATCGCTGCCAGCAGGGCATTGGCCTGATCGAGACTGGCAATCACCAGCCCGTTGCCATTCACCAGCCGGTCCAGCCGGTCCAGCTCGGCGCGGGTAGCCGCCAGCTGCTGCTCGCCAATGGAAAGGTGGCGGCCGGCCAGATCCTCGCTGTCGCGCAGAACCTCCTGCACCCGCTCAAAATCCCGGTAATACTCTTCCGAACTGGCATGGAAGGCCCGGCTCGCCTCCAGCAGACGGCGGCTGGATTCCGGCAGGCCTGCCAGCGCCTCCTGGTCTCCAAGGCGCGCGCGGCGCTCCAGCTCCTCGAACTGCCGGCGGGCCTCTTCCAGCCGGTCAGCCGGTGACAAGGGCGACAGCGACTGATCCACCAGCAGCCCCTCGCGGGCGCTGCGCAGCTGCGTCGCCAGCCGGCGCCAGCCCTCGACGATACGCTCCTGCTCGTTCAGGAACTGCCGTGTCGCGCGCAGCTGTGTGTCGATCTGGCCGCGCTGCTCCGCCGACAGGAAACCCGCCGCCTCGCCCAGCTGGTCCAGCAGCTCGGTCGCCGCGCGGACGATCGGCGCATTGTCCTCGATGGTGCTGTAATACTCGATGACGTTGCGCAGCGTCTGGCCATCCACCCCGGACAGCGCCTCGCGCAGCCCTGCATCGCGCAGTGTCCGCAGCGTGCCCAGCACCTGGTCGGATACACCCAGCTCCGCCGCCGTGTCGCGCTCCGCCCGGAAACCGGCCAGCACCTCGCCCAGCCCGCCGGGCAGGCCAAGCCCCCGCGCCGTCACGCCGCGCACGAAATCCCCCGCAACCTTCTGCTGTGCCCGCTCCAGCGCCGCAATCCCGGTTTCGGCGGAGATCCCGACCTCAGCCAGCAGCGGGCCGATCTCCTCCATCAGCGCCGCGATCCGCCGCCATTCCGTCTGCACCGGCGTCAGCGTCTCGTAGGTCGCCTGGCGCAGGCCAATCAGGATCTCGACATAGTCCCGCGTCGCCTGCGTGGCGCGGTCTGTATCCAGCCCCGCATCGGCGGCGTTGCGGCGATAGACCTGGATTTCCTCCAGCGTGCCCAGCACTTGGTCGCGCACCTGCCCCTCGATCACGTCGCCCAGCGACAGGGCGCCCTGCGACAGCGCCTTCAGGCTGGTCTCGAAGCTCTCGGCGAAGCCCAGCAGCTCGGCGCTGCGCTGCAGACCCAGCTCGACGAAATCCAGCCCGTCCACCACCTTGCGGGCATTTTCCGACAGCCCTTCGGAGCGCCGCAGGATCTCCTGCAACATGCCGGCGGTCAGCTCGTCCGCATTGCCGAACTTGCCCTCGAACAGCTTGTCGGCGCGGTTGACCGACCCGTCCGGATTGGTACCGAACAGCCAGCCCCGGTCGCCATCGCGGCTGCCCGTGGCAAAGTCCACATAGAGCCCCTTGGGCAGTTGCGCGCCCAGCGTGCGGGTCAGCTCATCCAGCGAGGCCTCGAACACGCCCTGGATCTGGTCGCGCGCAGACCTGGTCTGGTCGTTCGCCTTATCCTCGGTCTTGATCAGCCGGCCGCCCAGCGGACCCTGGAAGCTGGCCGTATAGTCCGACGGCCGGGAGCCGAACAGCTTGCCCAGCACGAAGGGCGCGGCGATCGCCATGATCGGCAGCGCAACCGAGGCGATCGAGGAGATACCGGCCAGCGGGGCGGCCGCCGCCACCCCCACATTGCTGGCGCCGCCGGCGACGGCGGAAACGCCGAGGCTGGCCGCCGTGGCACCGCCCGCCAGGGTACCGGTTGCTGTCGCCCCGAAGATGGACGGCAGGGCACTGGACAGCCAATTTCCGCCGGTCAGCGATGATCCCAGATCCCAGACCGATTTGGCATTGCCAAGGGTGGAAAACAGGCCGCCGCCGGTGCCACCTCCACCGAAGACCGACCCCAGCGTCGGCAGCGTGCCGCCACCCGAAACCGCATTCTTCAGCGGGTTGATCGCCGCCAGCTGGACGAAACTCTGATACAGCTCCGACGCCATGGCACGGCCGATATTGCCCATGTCGAGCAGGTCGCGCTTGCCGGTCGCGAAGGCCTGGGTGAAGGCCTCGCCGATCCGGTCGAAGCCCCGCGTCAGACTGTCGGATAGGAAGCTGCCGGCCTCCCGCGTGCGCGCCATCTCGTCCTGTGCATCCACCATCTCCCCGGCCAGTTTCCGCGCGGCATCGGCCGTCAGCAGCGTGTCGCGGCGCAGCAGCGCCTGAGTCTGCTGCACCACCTTGTACTCGCGGTCGCTGATTTTCAGCGCCGCCGTCAGGGCGCGGGTCTCGCCGATCTCCCGTGTCGTCGACTTGACCAGATCGTCGCGTTCCTTGATGAGCGCCAGCGCCCGCTTCGAGGCATCCGCCCGCGCCTTCTCCTCCTCGACGGCAGCGGCGGTTGCCGCCTCGGTCGCCAGCTTGCGCCGGGTCAGCGCCGCGGCAATCTGCCCTTCCAGCTCCACCTGCTGGCGCGCCTGCGGCAGATAGCGCTCCACCAGCGCGCGCAGCTCCTCCTGGCTGAGGCCGGTCAGGCCGAGCTGGGCGGCGTGCGCCTTTGCCGCCTGCTCGGCGATCTTCAGCGCCTTTTCCTCACGGTCCAGCGCCGCGACCTGCGCCAGGCTGCCCTGGCTGGCCGCCAGATAGCGCGCCTCCAGCGCCGTCAGCGTCCGATCCAGATCCTCCGCCGCCTTGATGGCAATCTCGAACTGCGCTGGTTCAGGCGCGGGGCCGCCGTCTGGCGGTCCCCGCAGATAGGCAAGGCGGGCTTCCAGCCCCCGGATCGCGCGCTCCACCTTTTCCAGCTCGTCGCGCTGCCGGGCCAGCGCGTCCGGATCGCCGAACAGTTGGTCGAACAACCCGCCGCCGGCATGCTCCGCGCTGCCGATAGCCTGGCGCAACTGCGTCGCCCGTTCCTGCAGCTCGGCGAGGTTGCGCTCGACGGTGACAATCGAATGCTCTTCCGGCGGCTCGAAGGCGTCCCACAGATAGCGGGCCTCCTTCGCTGCCGACAGAAGCTTGGTAGCGATCCCATCGATAACTGGCGTCAGTTCCAGCAGCGCCACCTTCAGCTTGGTGTCCATCACCTGTGCCAGCGTGCCCAGGTGATTTTCCGCCTCGGCGGCGCGGGCTACCATCTCGCTGTCGATCACCAGGCCGAGGTCACGGGCATCCTGCGCGAAGCGATCCAGGCCGTCCGACCCGTCCTTCAGCATGCGCAGCATCGCCACGCCTTCGGAATCGAACAGCTTGAAGGCGATGCGCACCCGGTCGGCCTCGGAAGGCACACGCTGCAGCGCGTCCGCCACCTCCCGAATCAGCTGTTCCGCCGGCTTCATCTGGCCGTTGAAGTCGCGGGCCGACACACCCAGCTCGTTCAGCGCGCCCAGCGCCTCGCCGGTGCCGCGCGCGGCCTCGGCCGAGCGGCGGATGAAGCGCTGCAGCGCCATGTCGGCGGTACCGACGGCAATACCGCTCTCACTCGCCGCGAATCGCAGCTCCTGCAGCGCCTCGACATTGATGCCCAGCGTCTGCGCGACATCGTCCAGCGCGGCGATCTCCCGCGCCGCACGCAGGAAGCCAGCGAATGCCAGCGTCACCGTGCCGATACCGGCGGCGGCAGCGATCCCGGCCGGCCCCAGCGCCCCCAGCACCGCGCCAGCCGGCCCAACCCGGGACGCCAGACCGGCAATCCCGTCCCGCGCCGAGCTGCTGGCCGTGTTCAGCGCCAGCAGCCCCCGCGTCGGCTCCTCCGTCGCCCGCGCGATCTTGCGCAGCGCCAGCTGGCCCTCGGTCCCCAGCTCCTTCAGGGCCTTTTCCACGACCTCCTTGTCGCGGATCGACAGCCGGATCGACACGCCCCTGGACTGACTAGCCATGAAACACCCTTCGGACACAAAAAAAACCCCGCCGAAGCGGGGTTCTGTTACCGACAAAGAATCAAAAACGGAGACTTAGCTAATCCACCTCACCACCCGCATTCACCGCCCGCGCGATCGTGCGGTACAGGCTGTCCAGCGCCCGCTTTTCAGCCCGCGCCACATCCAGCACCTTCGGCAGGGTCACCTGCGGCAACAGGATGAAGATCGGCACCGTCGTGCGCCCCTTCAGCCTTGTGTAAGCCCCGGCCCGGGCGCGGGTGACATTGGCCCGGGCGATGCCCCTGTTATCCAGCCGCGTATTGTCCGCCACCAGCAGCGACGGCGCCCCCCGCCGATACACCAGCCGCAGCCGCTGGCCGTACCGGCGCTCCCACTCGCCAGGCGTCAGCCGCTTGCCGCCGGCGCCGCGCCCGGCCGCTTCGGTCGGTACCGCCAGGAAGAAGCCATCACGCGACCGGATCGTCATCCCCTCGTCGAAGGCCCGCACGATTTCCGGCGCCTTGGAATAGACCAGCGCCGCCGGTCCCAACGTCTGCTTATGGCGCGGCGGGTAGATCTTGTCCTGCCAGGTCCGTGCCAGCCGCTCGCCCATCCCGGCCCCGGTCACCTGGCCGCGCAGTTCCTGCTTCAGCCCCGTCGATGCCTCGGTGACCCCTGCGCGCAACCGGTCGGCCAGATCGCCCCGCTCGCGGGCCAGCAGCTCCGTCAGATTGCCTTCCAGCGCTGATCCCAGCCTCATGACCGGTCCTTTTCCTCATAGGGCCGCACGGCCTCGCTCATCAGCGCGAAGGCGTCCAGCATGATCGCCGCCTGGTCGCCCGCCCCGCCGGCCTCCGGCAGATGCCCGACGCCGCCAAACCCGCCGCCGCGATAGAGACCCCACAGCCGGACCATCGCCCAGTCCTCCGGCATGAGCCGGAGGACTGGATTCCGGCGATAGCGCCAGCCGGCGATCTCCCACCAGCTGCCATCGACGGCGCAGCCTTCCCCGTCCATCATCTCGTCGCCGAAATCCCCGGGGCGCAGGGCCGCCACGGCGACGATTGTCAGTTTTTTACCGTCTGCTCCGGGATCTGATGCATCAGCTCCAGCGCCTTGCGGCCGATCGCGGCCACATGCTCCGCCGGCAGGGCCGACAGGCAGGTTGTCGTCACCCGGCCGGCTCGTGCCTCGTACTTGATGCCCAGCCCTTCCCAGCCGCCCCCCTCCCACCCACGCAGGAACAGCTGCGCCGCCACGATGGGCGCGGTGCGGGTATAGCGCTCGCGTGCCGCCAGCAAGGCGTCCAGTTCAGGGAAGTGACCACGCAGCTGCGCCGTCATATCGCCGATCCGCACCTCCAGCGCCGCCGGCCAGCGCTCCTCCGGCAGGACCTCCGCCTCGTCCAGGATCTCCGCCAGGTCGGGCTGCTGGTGCGGCTCGACGCAATACTCCACCGCCCGGCGCAGGGCGCGCACGACTTCCCCACCCGCCGGCCAGCGGCAACCCTGCTCGGTCATCGCCGCCGGGAAGGCGGCCCGCTGAAAGGCATCAGCGGCGGCGATCAGATAGACCGGCTCCTCCGGCTCCGCTTCCTTGCGGGCCTTCAACGCCGCCAGCTCCGCCTCGCCTTCCTCCAGCATCCGCTGGAAGCGCTTGCGGTCGGCAGCACCGCCAGAGGGGCCAGCAGCGGGGCTGTCGGCGGACTCGGCCTTTTCCTCCATCCCGGATGCTACGGCGCGCAGGGCTTCCAGCTCGCGTTCGCCGCGCCTTACCGCCTCCGCCAGCACCTGGAAGCGGATCGGCGTTTTCGCACTGACCGGCAGCATCACCACACCTGCAGGAAGAGGCCGCTATCCTGCCCCTGGAGAAAGAAGCCGGTCTGCTCGGTCTGCACCCCCTGCCGGTCACCCGGCTGGTAGGAGGTGTAGAGCGCCGACGGAATGGAGAGGCCGACGCGCTGCCCCGGCCGGGAGGCCGAGCCGCCAGCCAGGCGGGCCGCGACCGGCTGCGCCGTGCCGTCACGGAACGCGGTCATCAGATCCCGCGTGGCGACCAGCGTCGCGTTCGGATCCATCGACCCGGTCATCCGGCGGCGGGTAATGATCGGTGCATCGAAGCCCTCCTGACCGTTCGGATCCGGCGGGAAGATCACTTCATTACCGAGATCGACCGAGAGGGTCTGCAGCGCCGCGCGGCGCTTGTTCACCAGCATGGCCGAATTCCGCCAGATGCCTGGGCGGGTGCCGTCATAGGTGACGGCGGGCACCGCCGCATCCGCCTTTTCGCTCATGAGCGCCGAGAGGGTGTAGGTACAGCGCGCAGCGCCGCCGGCAGTCTGCTCGATCGACAGGGTCGCCTTGGCCCCGGTGCAGCGATAGACCACGCCGTCCATGTAGAGCGCGACGGACGCCGCCGGAATCGAGCTGCTGGCCGGCGCATAGCGGATATTGGCCGGGATCGAGGCGACCGTGCTGGCGCTGAGCGGCGTCTCGAAATAATCCGCCAGCGCCGCCACCCGATCCGCCGTGTAATCGAGGATCTGGCTGATATACGCCGTGGCAGGATTTTCCGACAGCGCGACCGGCATGCCGCGATAGAGCTGCGCCGTATTGGCCCAGGGCGCCTGCAGCGTGATGCTGTCGGCGCCGCCCGCGGTTGCCTCCACCGCGGCGATGCCCCGGCGCAGGGTGACATTCTCCCCGGCCGCCTCATCCACCATCGCCGTGGCGCCGGTCAGCCGCGCCACCTCAATGGCGGCCGCCGCCGAGGCCGTGACGATGAACTCACCATTGTTCGCCTCGCTCACGAAGCCGGAGACATGGATGATGGTGCCGACGGTCAGTGCCGCCAGCCCGATGCCACTGTCGGCGATCTCAGCCGACGCGCCGGTGACGGAAAAGGTCACGCCGGTGATATCGGTGCGGGTCTGGGTTGCCGCCATGCCGGCGATGCGCATCAGCAAATCCCATTCCGGATATTCGCCAGGGACGCCGGGGCCCTTCAGGTAGAAGGCGCCGCCGATGGTGACCTGCATGCCGCCGACAATCGGCGCGGTCGAATCCAGCGAGCCCTGGACCTCATCCGTCTCGACATTCTGCGTCGTCGGATTGATCGTCGGGGCCTCGACCAGGATGCCGTCGGTCGCCGGATCCGGAGCCTCATAGGTGCCGGGTACGGATTCCTGCTTCAGCAGCAGCGCGCCATTGCGGGTGCGGAGAGTGGCCATATCGGATTATTCCTTCTTGCCAGAGGAAGCGGCAACGGGCTTGCCAACGGGTGTGCCGGCCCTGACAGGCCGGGTGATGGCTTCGGCCTTGGCGGGAGCGGCGCCACCGGCACCAGGACCGAAGGGCGGGGCGGGCGGAAGAACGGGCTTTGCCGCGGCGGCCCCGTCGGTCAGCTCATGGCGCAGCGCGCCGCCGCCGGGCACGGCGGCCCGGCGGAAGTTTGGAATGGTCATAGTGTGTCTCCTTGGGTGAGGCCCTTTCCGCCGTGGGTTGGCGGGTGGCAGGGCGGAAAGGGCTGCTTTGACCGTTGGCAAGCGGCCCGCTTGCCTGCGACCAGGCACCGCGGAAAAAACACCACGAACAGGGCTGCTGTCAGGGAGCGGGTAAGTACGGATCCCCGTCGTCGGTCGCGTAGGTGATGGTCAGATTGAGCGCGAAGACGATGCCCGCCTCCGTGCCTTCCTCGCGCACCAGCTCCTGCGCATAGCTGGCCTCCTCGATATCGATAGCGAGGCCGCCGAGCGTGGTATCGGCCAGCGCCGCCGTCAGGGTCTGGCCGTAAAGATCGCTGGCCGCTGCGCCCAGATCCTCGTCCCGGCCAGCGGCAACATGGCCTTCCAGATAGGCGGTGAGGCGGAAGGGCCAGAAATGCGTGGCGCGACCCTCGATATCCGGTTCGTGCCCGCCATCGATCAGGATGATCGCCGGCATCGACTTCCGGTCGGGCCGCCGACGGCGGTTGCGTGTGACAGTGTTGCCCTGCGGTGCCAGGCTGGCCAGCAGCTGCTGATGCAGGGCATCGAGGCAGCGCTCGCGGACTGTCATCTCCGGCATGGCCTACGCCTCCTCTTCCGAATATGGCACCAGCCAGAGCCGCCACAGCAACCGGTCCGGTTCCGGCCGCTCCGCCATATCGACCCTTAGAATCTCCGTAGGTTCCCCGTTCGGGGTCAGCAGATCGACCAGGTCTCCTTCCTCTACCGACGGCAGGACCGCCACGCGGATCTCGCCGATCCGCGTCGTGGTGCCGGTACCGGTCTGCATCAGGGGGATCGCTGCATCGCCCGTCATCCAGGCCATGCGGCAGGGAATGGGATCGCCGCCGGCTGCCAGACGCACCTGAACGTCGGCCGCCATGAACGGGTCTGCATGGATCGCGGCCAGCATCGAATCCCAGGAACCACCTCCCGTGCCCACACTCATCCGGCACAACCTTCGCGGAATATTCCCATCATCGGATCGCCGACATCAAAAGCTGCCATTGAGGCGCACCCGTCCGACAGTATCCGATGCGCCACCGCCGACGGCCTCGACCGCGGCGCCGATAAGCGTGTTGGAGGTCGCCGTCTTGGTGACCACCTTGTTGGTATCGTCCCAATAGACCTTGTCACCGGTCGACCAGGCCTGCGATACCGTCTTCGCCAGATCGAAGATGCCGACGAGACTGGCCTCAACACTCTCGCCATTGGCGGCATTCCCGGTGGCGACACCGAAAATGGAGCCGACGAGCAGGCCGTCACCGGACGTGACATCATAAGGTGCCGTCAGGGTGATCGTGTTGCCGGGCTGGACATAGTTGCGCATGGGTTACTCCTTTTGCGAGCTTGCAGATGGTACGAATATTTCCTACTTTTGGGGCGGGAGGATCTGGAAGATGACCGAGAAGATCAGCGTTTCCCTCACCGACGAGCACGCCAGGCTTCTGCAGGACGCCGTGAAGAGTGGCGATTACGCCTCGTCCAGCGAGGTGGTCCGGGAAGCGCTCCGCGAGTGGAAGACCCGCCGCCTCCTGGGCCGAATGTGGGACGAGGGCATCGCCAGCGGTCCCGATGAGCCCGATACGACCATGGACGACATCAAGGCCGAGGCACGCCGCCGCAAAACCCTTGTCTGATTCTCCATGGCACGGATCTCCTTTACCCGACGGGCCCGCGAGGACCTGATCGAGATATGGATGCACATCGCCGAGGATGATCCGCAGGCTGCCGACCGGCTCCTCGATCGGCTGAACGAAGCGGCCGGCCGCCTGGCCGAACACCCTGAGATGGGCGCGGCCCGCGACGACATCCGCCCGGGCCTGCGCTATCTGGTCAGCGCGCCATACCTTCTGCTCTACCGAACCACCGATGGCGGGGTGGAGATCGTTCGGGCCGTGCACGGTCGCCGCGATCTGTCTGGCCTGTTCTAAACAGGCTTACGCGCCAGGATTCTTGTAGAGGCCACGCCAGTCGATGGCCTTGGCGCCAAAGTCGAGTCGGCACTTGATCTCGACGCCGTCGACGTCGAAACCGTTGCGAGTCTCGATGTAGGCGCCCTGCTGGCCTTCGAGATAGGCGTACTCGATCGTGTCGATCTGGTTCGGGCTGGCCGCCAGATACCACGCCGTCTCGCTCGCGGCATCCAGTCGGGGCTCGCTGATCGGGGCGAGCGTCCGGATCGATTGCGGCACGACGCTGGCGGTCGCGGCGGGCACGAGGTTCTGGGCGACCATCTGCTCGGCCTTCAGTTCCAGCGAGGCGGGCACGATCAGGAAGGCAGGACGGACGTTCAGCACCGTCTTCTTGTCGAGCCCCGTCTGCTTGGCCATCGCGGCACGGGCCGCGCCCACCGCATCCACCGCCAGCGCCGCGCCTGTGCCCGCGAGGTTCTTGTGGGTGGTGTGGAACAGCGCGTTGCCGTCAGCCATCGCCGGGTTGGCGGTGATGATCCCCCAGACCACGTCCGACTCCAGCTGGGCGATGGAGTTGCCGTACATCGCCGGGATCCGGGTGAAGGCGTCGAGGTCGTCATTGATCAGCGTCTGGCGGGTGATCGCGACCACCCGGCCATAGGTCTTGACCTTGTAGCTCTCCTTGCTCTCACCCAGCGTCCCGCGCTTGAACTCGCCGCTCTCGCCGACCTCCAGAAGCTGCGGGGCTTCGCCGAGCTGGACCCGGTGCATGGCCTTGAAGTCGGTCGCCAGCACCTGGCGGCAGAACAGCATGAAGGTGCGGGGATAAGCCTCGTAGGCCTGGCGCAGCGTCTTGTTGGTGACGGCCGAGAGGATCTCGGGGAAGTCCGAAGTGGAATGCAGCGCGCGCGTCGCCACTTCGTCGCGCGAGAGGCCGCGCGTGTTCACTCCGGCATTGCCGAGACTTTCGCGGGCGAGTTCCAGCAGCGTCATGCCGCGATACTGGCGCGCGGCGTCTTCGAGCTGGAAGAGCGTAGGACTGTAGCGGTGCAGCAGCGCGTTCGCCACGGCGTCGCGGCGGGTGATGCGCTCGTCATGTCCCCCGAGGGGGATGGAGACATGGGGGAAGGTTCGGGTCTCGTCCGACTTCGCGGCAACCTGATCGAGGATCAGGCGGCGGGACTCGTCGACGGTGACGCCGCGCTTGACCAGATCCTCGGCGAATCCGCGTTCGAGGTTCAGCCGCCCGGCCAGATCGTAAATGGTGGAGACGCGGTCGCGCTCGGCCTCGCGGGCGCGGGTGGCGACCGTCTCTGTATCGGGCGCAGCGGGGGCGTCAGTCTTCTGAAGCTTCGGCTGCGTGCGGGTTTCAACCTCGCCACGCTGCGGCTCGGTCGTCGTGGCCTTCGGCTCGGTCATGGTGGTGTCCTCGGTTTCGACCGGGTCGGTCGGCTGGGTGGTGGCGGCGGTTGCGGCGTCGCTCGCCGGGGTCTCGGTCTTGTCCGTCATCGGGGATACTCCTTGTGGTGTGGGGGCGTCCCGGCGGTGGAGGACGCAGTCGTGAAGGGGATGCTGGGCGCGGAAGCCTGCGGCCGGGTCCGCGCCGACCGCCACGGCGGAAACCTCGAACGGTGTCCAGTCGACAGCACGCCACAGCTCTCGGCCGCCTTCGGGCTTGGACACATCGAAGCGGTGGACCTGGTAGCCGATGGAGACCGCGCGGATGTGCCCGGCCTGGATGTCGCGCCAGATCGGCTCGACATCGGCGCGCTCGCTGATCCGCACCAGCGCAATGCCACGGCCGTTCTCGATGCGGGCCGATCCCGGTACGATCGAGCCGATCACCGCGTCGAGCTCGGTCAGTTCGTGCACCTTCAGGAAGGGCGCCCCGGCGTTCAGCCGTTCGAGCCGGACATGCGCTGGGTCAAGGCTCAACTCCTCGTCATAAGGCTCGCCGAAGAAGGTCGCGCGGCGTATGCGGGCCCCGGCCGACCAGACCACCTCGACGGTGCGGGCCTCTCCATCGGCCGTGTTCGGCGCAAGCTCCGCTGCCCGGCGCATGGCCGGCAGTTCGATCATCATGTCCATGGGGTCAGTCCTGTTGGTCGGCCTGCGCCGTGTCGGTTTCCGCATCAGCGGTGGGGTCGTCGGCGGCCGGATCATTCGCCGGATCGCTGGTCTGCGCGCTGCCGGTCTTGGTGACGCGTCGCGGATCGCTGTCGAGCACGAGGCCGAGCGCGTCGAGCTTGACGTTGGTCGCGGCGATCTCGGCCAGCACCGCGTCCGGGTTTCGGCCCTGCCGGGCGATCACCTCGGCCAGCGTCATCGTGCCCGAGCGGATCGACAGCAGGTTGGCCATCGCGTCCTTCTGCGGATCGACCGCCTCAAACTTAGGCGGCGACCATTCGACCGGCACGTCGGGCGTCGGGATGCGGCCCGCCGCCCACGCGGCCTCCGTGAACCAGCGCCAGACCGGGGCGCAGAACATCGGGATGAACAGCTGCCACTGCACGGCGTCGATCTGGCGGCGGAACTCCACGAGCCCGGCCCGGATCGAGGAATAGTTCACCTGGCTGAGATCGCCGGTGAGCAGCTCGTAGGGCACGCGGAATCCGGCCGAGATCGTGTGCAGGCTCGCCCGTTTGTATTCGCCGTAGCCGCCGGTGGCGGAGGGCTGGTTGAACCGGATGTCCTTACCGCCGCGGGCATAGGCGATCAGTCCCGGCTCGAACTGCTCGACCCGGTTGCCGTCGGCATCGATCACGGAAGGCGCGATGCCCTGCTGCGCCTCGTCGTCGCCGAAGACGATGGCGGTGACGCAGGCTTCCGTCTTCTTGCGGACCAGTTCGGCCACCTCGTAGTCGTCGAGATCGCGCAAGCTGCGGATTACCGGGGCGCCCCAGGGAACGCCGCGCGCCTGCGTGCGCTGCTTCTCGTAGACATGGGCGATCTCAGTCGCGGGGACCGGGCGGCTTTGCATACCGTTCTGCAACGTCCCGTAGACATCGCCCGGGTGCTCGGCATGGAGCCAGTAGGCCTGGCGCTTGCCGACCGGATCGAACTCGATTCCCTGCACGAGGCGTCCCGCGCCGAGTACGCCGGATTTAGTGGCGTCGAGGAAGTCGGCCTCCAGCACCTGCAATTGCAGCGGCACCGGCAGTCCGTCCGAGGATCGCCGCAGGCGGCGGCGCACCAGCACCTCGCCCGCCTCGACCATCTCGCGGCAAATCAGCGTTTGCATCCCATAGAAGTCGAGCTGACCGTCGGCGTCGCAATCCGCCGTCCAGCGTTCGAAGAGCGCATCGACCTTCCGGTCGAGCTTGTCATCACCGCTCGCGGCGCGCGGCATGATGCCCGCGCCGATGATGTTGTTGACCAGCACCGCGACAGCCTTGGCCGCATGCGGGTTGTTGCGCACAAGATCGCGCATCCGGTCGCGCAGCAACGCGCCAGCAATGCCAACCTCGGTGTCGGCCGAGGATCCCGGCGCACGCCAACCCTCGGTCCGCCGCCCGCGTGCGGCGCCGTCATAGCCACGCGTCAGCGTTTCGAACGCCTGACGTGCCATCACGCGCCGGGCGGCCATGCGCGGCGCCACCGCGGCGATGGCGTGATCGAACCAGGTTGCAGACATCAGCGGTCCCCGCGCGAGAAGCCCGCGAGCCCGGCCACGGGCAGCGGCCGCGTCGTCCCCGCAATGGCACGCTCGATGGTGCGGATGCGGGCGAGCAGGTCCTCGGCCGAGCCGTAATCGACGGACTTGCCGTCATAGCTGACCCGGGTCGTACCGCTGGCATAGGCCCGGCGCAACGCCGAGAGCTCGGTTTCCGTCCAGTCGGTCATCACAACCATCCTCCGCGCCGCCCGAGCCAGTCGGAGCGGCGCTTGCCCTGCGGGGCCTGTCCCGGCCGGTTGATCTGCCCGGCGGGATCGGTGTCGGTGGGGGCCGCCCCGAGCTGATCCTCGAGGTCTTGCCATTTCTCGGCGGTCCAGCGATCCGCGCCCGCGATCCAGGCGGCGGCGCGGGCATAGACCCGGCAATCCAGCGCCTCGTTGCGTTCGCGCAGCTTCTGCCATTCGAGCCGGGCGAAGCCGCGTTTCGTGCGCACCGTCACCAGTTGCTCGGCGACGAACTGCTTCAGCCATTCGTTCTCGACCCTATGCGGCAGATGCACGGAGCCCGGCGGGAACGCTGCCCCCTCGGCCATGTCCTCGTCGGTCGGC
>NZ_JAKUSO010000010.1:0-40923 GCF_022449305.1 Oceanibaculum sp.
CAATGCCGGCCATGCCCTTCGAGACGCCGGCTTGTCGCCGGCTCCTCAGGGCGAGATCATGGCTGGAATGCCGGCGGAGCCCCCTATCACTCTGTCCGTCACCCCCGCATTTATTGCGGGGGTCCAGACCTCCGCTTACTGAAACTCTGTCGAGTAAGCTGAACCCTGGATTCCCGGCACAAGGCCGGGAATGACGACGGGAAATGAGGCGGCCTTTCCCCCTCACCCAGCTCCGCCTAATTCGCTTTCGCTCACAAGGCTGCGCAACCCTCTCCCTCCAGGGGAGAGGGAAGTAAGAGGGGCAACTTTGTAACCCTCTCCCCTCGCGGGAGAGGGTGGTGAGCGTCAGCGAACCGGGTGAGGGGGAATTAATCTATTTCTTCCGCTTGTCACGGAAGCGCTTGGCGGCGCCTGCAAGGTCCGTCTGCTTGCCGCGCGCGACCGACAGCGCGTCCGCCGGCACATCCTTGGTGATGGTGCTGCCCGCCGCCACCATGGCGCCGTCGCCCACACTCACCGGGGCGACCAGCGCCGAGTTGGAGCCGATGAAGACCCCCTCCCCGATCTCCGTGCGGTGCTTGGCGAATCCGTCATAATTGCAGGTGATGGTCCCCGCGCCAATATTGCTGCCGGCACCGACCGAGGCATCGCCCAGATAGGTCAGGTGATTGGCCTTCGCCCCCTTGCCGAGGCTGGCATTCTTCACCTCGACGAAATTCCCGACATGGGCATCCGGTCCGATAACCGCCCCTGGCCGCAGCCGCGCATAGGGGCCGACCACCGCGCCGCTCTCCACCCTTGCCCCTTCCAGATGGCTGAAGGCGCGGATTTCGACCGTGTCCGAGACCTCCACACCCGGCCCGAACACGCAGAACGGCCCGATGGTCACGTCGCGGCCCAGCTTCGTGTCCCAGCACAGATGCACGCTGTCCGGGTCAGCCAGGGTGGCGCCATTCTCCATTGCCCGGCGGCGCAGCGCCTGCTGCGCGATCTTCTCCGCCACCGCAAGGTCCATGCGGGTGTCGATACCCATCACTTCCGACTCTGGGCATTCGACCACGGCGCAGGAATGCCCCCGCGCCCGCGCCGCCGCGATGATGTCGGTCAGGTAATATTCGCCCTTGGCATTGTCGTTGCCGATGGCGCGCAGCAACTCCCGCAACAGGGCTGCATCGATGGCCATATAGCCGCCATTACAGAGGCTTATGGCGCGTTCCTCTGGTGATGCTTCGGCGAATTCCACGATCCGCTCCAGCCCGCCGGCGGCATCCGTGACCAGCCGCCCATAGCGTGCCGGATCGGCCGGACGGAAGCCGACCACCACCACGGCGGCCCCGACCTCGCGCTTTGCCAGCATGGCACGCAGCGTCGCCTCGGAGACGAAAGGATCGCCGCCGGCCAGCGTCAAGACGGTGCCCCGGTTGAACCCTTCCAATGCCGGCAGCGCCGCCATCACCGCATGGCCGGTGCCCAAAGGCGGATCCTGCAGGGCGGTCGCGTGCGGCGTCACGGCTTTAGCCACCGCCTCGCCCTCCTGCCCCGTCACCACAACGATCCGGGCCGGCTCCAGCGCCTCCACTGTCGCCAGCAGATGACGGATCATCGGCCGCCCGGCGATGGGGTGCAGCACCTTCGGCAGGTCCGACTTCATCCGCGTGCCCTTGCCGGCGGCAAGGATCACGGCAGCGACAGACTGGCTCGGCTGGTAATCGCTCATCGTCAAAGACCTTGGATCATCGGGACTTCCGGTTCTATCGTTGCGCGCCTTCCACAGCAACATCCTTGAGTATTCCCATGTCCCGCACCACCCTCGCCTTCGACCTCGACGGCACGCTGATCGACAGCGCGCCCGACCTTTGCGCTGCGCTGAACCGGCTGCTGGCGGAGCTGGACCGTCCGGCGGTCACGCTGGCACAGGTGAAGGGCTTCATCGGCGACGGCGTGCGGCTGCTGGTGGGCCGGGCGCTCGCCGCGACCGGTGATGAGGCGCCGGAAGAAGAAACCGTCCGCTATATTGCGCGGTTTCTGGAGATTTACGAGGCGATCCCGGCCACACCGGCGCAGCTCTATCCCGGCGTGGCCGAGACGCTGGCGCGGCTGAAGGCGGAGGGGTTCCGGCTGGGCCTCTGCACCAACAAGCCGCAGCAGGCAACCGAAACCCTGCTGCCGCAGCTTGGACTACAGGGGCTGTTCGATTGCGTTGTCGGCGGCGATGCTCTGCCAGTGCGCAAGCCCGATGCCGGGCATCTGCAGGCCGTACTGGAGCGGCTGGGCGGCACGCGGGCCAGCAGCGCGATGATCGGCGACAATGAGAATGACGCCGCCGTCGCGGTGGGCTGCGGCGTGCCCTTCATCGCCATGGCCTATGGCTATCCGCGGGTGCCGGTGGCGGAGCTGGGCGCCGCGCTGGTGCTGGAGCGTTTCGCCGACCTGCCGGAGGCGCTGATAACCCTCGGTTAGGCCGCCTCGTCCAGCAGCGCCATCACCTTCTCGGCAATCGCCAGCGAGGAGGTCACCCCCGGCGATTCGATACCATAGAGCGCAATGTGGTTGGCGATGCCGTGATCCCGCGGCCCCTGGATCATGAAGTCCTTCGCCGGCTCGCCCGGCGCCTGGATCTTCGGGCGGATGCCGGCATAGCCCGGTTGCAGCGCCCCATCCGGCAAGCCGGGCCAGTATTTCCGCACGGCGGCGTAGAATTTCTCCGCCCGGCCCGGGTCGACATCGTAATCGATACCATCGATCCATTCGACATCAGGCCCGAAACGGCATTGTCCGCCCAGATCCAGCGTCACATGAACGCCGAGGCCGGCCTGTTCCGGTGCCGGGTAGATCAGCCGCTTGAACGGCGTTTTCACGCCGGACAGGGTGTAGTAATTGCCCTTGCAGAAATAGGCGGGCGGCACGGTCTCCGCCGGGATGCCTTCGATGGCACGGCCCAGCGCCTGCGCGTACAGCCCCGCCGCATTCACCAGAATATCGCAGGACAGCGCCATCGGGCTGTCGCCACCGGTCTCGATCTCGAAACTGCCATTTCCTCTGACCCGGCCCGACAGGACCGGCGTGTGGAAGGCCAGCATCGCGCCGCGATCTTCCGCCTCGCCCTGCAGCGCCAGCATGTAGGAATGGCTGTCCAGAATACCGGTCGAGGGCGAAATCAGCGCGCCGACACTCTCCACCGCCGGCTCCAGCGCCTTCACCTGCGCCGGTGTCAGCCATTCCAGGTCCGGCACGCCATTGGCCGCCGCGCGCTGTTTGATCTGTTCCAGCGCCGGCATCTGGTCGTCCGAGGTGGCGACGATCAGCTTGCCCAGCCTGCTGTGCGGCACGCCCCGGCTTTCCATGAAATCATAGAGCAGATGCTTGCCGCGCACGCACAGTTCTGCCTTCAGGCTGCCCGGCGGATAATAGATGCCGGCATGCACCACCTCGGAATGGCGGGAACTGGTCTCGGTGCCGATGGCCTCGGCCTTTTCCAGCACGATCACCTCGTGGCCGGACATCGCCAGCGCCCGCCCGACGGCGAGCCCAACGACACCGGCGCCGACGACGATGCATTCAACATGATCGCTCATCGCGCCGCTCCCCCGCTTCGCCGGGAGTAATTGCCGCGTTTCCGCAGCTTCGCTACTGTCGTTGGAATACAAGCAAGGGTCACTGTCGATGCCACTCGATATCGTTCACTCGGTATGCCCGCACGACTGCCCCAGCACCTGCGCGCTGGAGGTCGAGCGGCTGGATGCCCACACCATCGGACGGGTGCGGGGCGCGCAGGACAATAGCTACACCGCCGGAGTCGTCTGCGCCAAGACCGCAAGATATGCAGAACGCGTGCATCATCCAGACCGGCTGGCGAAACCGCTGCGCCGCACCGGCGAAAAGGGCAGCGGAAACTGGCAGGAAATCAGCTGGGAAGACGCGCTGGACGAGATCGCCGATGCCTTCCTGAAGGCCGCCCAGCGCCACGGCAGCGAGACGGTCTGGCCGTTCTACTATGCCGGCACGATGGGGCTGGTGCAGCGCGACGGCATCAACCGGCTGCGCCATGTCATGCGCTATTCCGGCCAGCATTCGACTTATTGCAACGCTCTCTCAGACGCCGGCTGGCTGGCCGGCACCGGCCGCAAGGGCGGACCGGATTCGCGGGAGATGTCCGAAAGCGACCTGATCGTCATCTGGGGCGGCAATCCGGTGCATACCCAGGTCAATGTGATGACCCATGTGACCCGCGCCCGCAAGGAACGTGGTGCGAAGCTGGCGGTCATCGATACCTACCGCACCGCGACCGCCGAGCAGGCCGATATCTTCCTGTGCGTGAACCCCGGCACCGATGCGGCGCTGGCCTGCGGCATCATGCAGGTGCTGTTCGCCGAAGGCTTCGCCGACCGCGACTATCTCGCCCGCTATACCGATGTGCCGGCGGAACTGGAAGCCCATCTGGCCCGCCGCACGCCGGAATGGGCGGCGGCGATCTGCGGCGTACCGGCGGAGAATATCCGCGCCTTTGCAAGGCTCTACGGGGCAACGCCGCGCAGCTACATCCGCGCCGGCTATGGCTTCACCCGCAGCCGCAACGGCGCGGCGCAGATGCATGCCGTCACCTGCCTGCCGGCGATCACCGGCGCCTGGCAGCATAAGGGCGGCGGCGCGCTCTATGGGCAGAGCGCCATCTACCGCTGGGACAAGAGCCTGATCGAGGGACTGGACCGGATCGACCGGTCGGTGCGGGTGCTGGACCAGTCGCAGATCGGCCGGGTGCTCACCGGCGATGCGGAGGCCCTGCGGAACGGCCCGCCGGTGACGGCGCTGCTGATCCAGAATACCAACCCCGCCACGGTGGCGCCGGAAAGCTTGCTGGTGAACAAGGGCCTTCGCCGCGCCGACCTGTTCACCGTGGTGCATGAACAGTTCATGACCGAGACCGCGCAGTTGGCCGATATCGTACTGCCAGCC
Organism: Oceanibaculum sp.; assembly: GCF_022449305.1. NCBI lineage: Bacteria > Pseudomonadati > Pseudomonadota > Alphaproteobacteria > Rhodospirillales > Oceanibaculaceae > Oceanibaculum > Oceanibaculum sp. The sequence continues at coordinate 4,954 of NZ_JAKUSO010000010.1, forward strand.
ACGACGTTCCTGGAGCATGACGATCTCTACCAGGCCAGCGCGCACTCCTACATCCAGATCGGCCGCAAGGCGATCGAGCCTTATGCCGAGGCGCGAGAAAACCACTGGGTGATCTGCGAACTGGCGAAAAGGCTGGGCGCCGAGCATCCCGGCTTCGGCATGAGCGCCTGGGAGATGCTGGATGCCACCCTGCGCGCCTCCGGGTGGCCGGACGCGGAAACCGTCTGGCAGAAACACTGGCACGACGCCATCGGCGATTTCGAGACCATGCATTTCCGCAATGGCTTCGGCCATCCCGATGGCAAGTTTCGCTTCCGGCCAGACTGGACGGCGATGGGCCCGCACCATGCCGGCCTGCCCGCCCTGCCCGACCATTGCGGGCTGATCGACAGTGCGACGGCGGACCGGCCCTTCCGGCTGGTCACCGCACCGGCCCGCAACTTCCTGAACACCAGCTTCACCGAAACACCGACCAGCACGAAGCGCGAGGGCCGGCCGACCCTGATGATCCATCCCGGCGATATGGCCGCGCTTGACCTGTCGGATGGCCAGCTGGTGCGGATCGGCAATGACCGCGCCAGCGTCGCCCTGCATGCAAAGCCGTTCGACGGGGTGAACCGGGGCACGCTGATCTGCGAGAGCGTCTGGCCGAACCATGCCTTTGTGGAGGGGGTGGGCATCAACGCGCTGGTCAGCGCCGATCCGGGCGGGCCGAATGGCGGTGCCGTGTTCCATGATACGTCGGTGTGGCTAAGAGCCGCAGAGTAACTGATCGCTTGCACACAAACACAACCCAAAGTATGAAGATAACATAACGACAACGAGATTTAGTCGCGCCATGTCGCTTGCCGAGTCCACGCCCCTGCCTGAAGAAGACAGCTGGCCACCCGCCAAACCGGCCCATGTCATCGTGGTCGGAAATGAGAAAGGCGGCTCCGGCAAGTCCACCACGGCCATGCACATCATCGTGTCGCTGCTGCGCGACGGTTATGAGGTCGGCACGCTGGATCTGGACGCCCGCCAGGGCACGCTGACGCGCTATATCAACAACCGGCGCCGGTCTGCCGCCGCCGGGGAACCGCTGCCCCTGCCCCGCCACCAGTTCCTGCAGCCCAGCGAACTGCCGACGCGCGCGGAGGCCGAGGCGGAGGACAGGGACCGGTTCGACCAGCTCTATGCCGAAATGCGCGTGCTGTGCGACTTCGTCGTGATCGATACGCCGGGTGCGAACACCTATCTCGGCCGTCTCGCGCATTCCCATGCCGACACGCTGGTCACGCCGATGAATGACAGCTTCCTCGATCTCGACATGCTGGCGACAGTCGATGCCACCGGCCGCAATGTCGAGAAACTGTCGGTCTACAGCGAGATGGTGTTCGAGCAGCGCAAGGCGCGCATGCAGCGTGACCGCAGCTCCATCGACTGGGTGGTGGTGCGCAACCGGCTGTCCAACCTGAATGCCCGCAACAAGCAGGACATCGCCGATGTGATGAACGCGCTGACCCGGCGCGTCGGCTTCCGCATGGCGCCAGGCATCAGCGAGCGCGTGATCTACCGCGAGCTGTTCCCGCGCGGGCTGACCATGCTGGACCTGCTGGAAGCCGGCGAAAGCGCCAGCATGTCGCATGTCGCCGCCCGGCAGGAAGTCCGTGCCCTGGTCGAGGCGCTGGCCCTGCCGGAGCGCCAGCCCAAGCAGCAGCGCCGCGCCGCCGAGTAACCTTCTGCCTGCCGGCTGATCGGGCTGGAAGTTTGCCCTGCCACACCAACATAATGGGAAGCGGATTTCCCGTTGGAATGGCGGAGCTTCATGGTTTCCGACAAGACGAAACTGCCCGGCACGGGCACCAGGACGCTGTCCAGCCAGTCGCAGGTAGAGGCCTTCCTGCAACGGCTCGCGGCCACCCCGAAGCCGGTGCCGCAGGGTCGGCGCGGGCGACTGATCTTCGCCATGGACGCCACCGCAAGCCGCCAGCCGAGCTGGGATACCGCCTGCCAGATCCAGGGCGAGATGTTCCGCGAAACGGCCGCGCTCGGCGGACTCGATATCCAGCTCGCCTATTATCGCGGCTTCCATGAATTTGACGCCAGCCCGTGGCTGTCCGACGCCGAGGCGCTGCTGGGCCGGATGACGGCGGTGCAGTGCCGCGGCGGGCAGACCCAGATCGGCCGGCTGCTGCAGCACACGATTGCGGAAACCCGGCAGAACAAGGTGCAGGCGCTGGTCTTCGTCGGCGACTGTTTCGAGGAGGATATCGACCGCGTCTGCCAGGTCGCCGGGGAGCTGGGCCTGCTGGGGGTGCCCGCCTTCCTGTTCCACGAAGGCGGAGAGCCCGTCGCGCGCCGCGCCTTCGAGGAAATCGCCCGGCTGACCAAGGGCGCCTATTGCCCGTTCGACGCCTCCAGCGCGCAGCAGCTCCGCGACCTCTTGTCCGCTGTCGCGGTCTATGCGGCGGGCGGCTATCGGGCGCTGGAATCCTACGGCAAGCGCAAGGGCGGGGCCGCGCTGATGCTGACAAGCCGGCTGGGACAGGCGTAAAACCGGGCGATGCCATATCTCATTCTCGGCCTCGCCCTGCTGCTCGGACTGCTGCTGGCCGCACGCTGGCTGGCCAGTGCCGAACCGAAGAAGGTTGCCAGCGCGCTGAAATGGTCCGCTGCCGTTCTGCTGGTCGCCGCTGTCGGCATCCTGTTCGTACGCGGGCAGCTGGGCTATCTGATCGCCCTCGCCGGCGGCCTGATCCCCTTCATCCTGCGCTGGCGCGGCATCCTGCAATCGGTACGGAATGCCGCCAAGGCGGCGCAGGGTCCAACACGGGGCCAAAGCTCGGAGATCGTCACCCGGCTGCTGTCCATGCGCCTCGACCATGACAGCGGCGAAATGCATGGCCATGTCCTGGAAGGTCCGTTCCGCAACCGCTCGCTGGACACGCTGAGCGACGCCGAAATGGCCGCGCTGCTGAGCGAGTGCCATGGCGCCGACGCGCAATCCGCACAGGTGCTGGAAGCCTATCTCGACCGGATGCGCGGCCCGGACTGGCGCGAGAGCTTTGGGGCAGAAACCGCGTCGGAAGAGCCCCGACAGCCAGCTGGCGGATCGATGACAACCGACCAGGCCCGCGAGATTCTGGGGGTCGGACCCGACGCCACGCCGCAGGAGATCCGCGAGGCCCACCGCCGGCTGATGCTGGCGAACCACCCGGACCATGGCGGCTCCACCTACCTCGCCGCGCAGATCAACCGCGCCAAGGACGTGCTGCTGGGGAAGAAGTAGCGGGACTTAGATCCGCCGTCTTCGGCCTTTTTATCCCTCCCCGTCACCCCCGCACTTGTTGCGGGGGTCCAGGCTTCCGCTCGCTGGATCGTCGGTCGAGTAAGCTGAACCCTGGATTCCCCAAACGCCCATGGGGGACAAGCCCGGGAATAACGACCGAGTTTTAGCGTCGTCCCCCGCTTACGCGATGATGTCGGGCAGCAGCTCGGATTCCACGCGGGCGATCAGGTCCTTCAGGATCAGCTTGCGCTTCTTCAGGCGCTGCAGCTTGATCTGGTCGAACGGTACCTGCTCGGACAGGCGGGCGATCACCTCGTCGAGATCCCGGTGCTCGGTGCGCAGCTCTTCGAGCCGCTCCTTCAGGCGATCTTCGTCTTCGCTCATGGCTGGCGTAATCCAAATCGGTGCCGGCGGCGGCGTCCCCCCTGTCGCCGCGGCCCTACTTTCTGCTTTATTGCCAGACTCCTGACCGCAGGAAAAGGGTAAGCTTCGACGCATGAGCAAGAAACATATCGGTATCCTGACCAGCGGCGGCGATTGCGCCGGCCTCAATGCCTGCATCCGCGCCGTCACGCTGCATGCCTGCCTTGGCCAGGGCTGGCGCGTGACCGGCATCCGCTATGGCACAGCCGGCCTGATGCAGACACCGCCACAGACAGTGGAACTGACCCCCGAGCTGTTCGACACCAGCTATCTGCGCCGCGCCGGCACGCTGCTGGGGTCGGTTAACACCGGCAATCCCTTCGCCTTCCCGATGCCGGATGGCAGCCGTAAGGACCGCTCGGAGGAGGTGATCGCCGGCTATCGCTCGCTGGGGCTGGACGCGCTGATTGGCATCGGCGGCGATGGCAGCCTCGCCATCCTGCGCCGGCTGGCGCAGCAGGGCGGCATTCCGCTCGTTGGCATCCCCAAGACCATCGACAATGACGTGGCGCAGACCGAGAACGCGCTGGGCTATGCGACGGCCGTGCAGGTCGCCATCGAGGCGCTGGACCGGCTGCAGCCGACGGCGGCCAGCCATGACCGCGTGATGGTGCTGGAGGTGATGGGCCGCGATGCCGGCCATATCGCGCTGAATGCCGGCATTTCCGGCGGGGCTGACGTGATCCTGATCCCGGAAATCCCCTACAGCGCCGAAAAGGTGGCGGAAAAGGTGAAGGCGGTACGGGCCGCCGGGCGCAACTTCGCCCTCATCATCGTCGCCGAGGCGGTCCGGACCGAAGACGGAACCGCCATCATGCAGACCCATGGAAGCGGCGAAACCCGCTATGGCGGTATCGGCCAGTATATCGGTGAGGCGGTGGAACGGCTGACCGGGGCAGAGGTGCGCGTGACCGTGCTGGGCCATGTGCAGCGCGGCGCCGAGGCGGTGCCGCAGGACCGGCTGCTGGCCAGCGTGTTCGGCGCGCATGCGGTGGATATGGTGGCCGCCGACCGGTTCGACCGCATGGTCGCCTGGCAGAACCGCCAGACGGTGGAAGTGCCGCTCACCGAGATCGTGGACAAGTCGCACCGCGTCGATCCCGAGGGGGTGATGGTGGAAACCGCCCGGCAGCTCGGCATCTCCTTCGGGGACTAGCCATGCCTCCGGCGCCCTCGCCTTCAGCCCCTGACTTCTGGTCCTTCTCGCTGGATTTCTATGGCCGGCCCGGCGTGGCAGAGACCTGCCTTGCGCTGCAGGACAGCCACGGGCTGGATGTGAATCTGGTGCTTTATTGCTGCTGGCGCGGCGATACCCTGAGCGCGGCACAGATTCAGACCGCCATCGACCTGACCGCCCCCTGGCGTGCGGACATGGTGCAGCCCCTGCGCGCCCTGCGCCGCCGGTTGAAACCCGGCTTCCCGCCCTTCCCCGATGCCGGAGTACAGGACCTACGCAAGCGCATCGCCGATGCCGAGCTGGAGGCCGAGAGGCTGCAACAGCAGGCACTGGACGCGCTGGCGCGGCAGGACGGGCCCGTTCCCCCGCCCGCCCGGCGGGCTGCCGTGGCCAACTTGCGGCTTCTGGCGGCACTTTGCGATGTGGAAGACAGCGCCAGCCAGCTCGACCAGCTGGCCAGCCATCTCGACTGACCGATGATATTTGTTCTGTTTTTGTTCTTTTCATGCTAGAGCTACCCGTCCGATAATCCCGGACGAGATGCCCCATGCTGCCGCGCACGCCTTATCTGAAATGGCTGTTTCTCGACCTGAACGCCTATTTCGCCAGCGTCGAGCAGCAGGCGGAGCAAAGGCTGCGCGGCCGCCCGGTCGGCGTGCTGCCGCTGAAGTCGGAGACCACCTGCATCATTGCCGCCAGCTATGAAGCCAAGGCCCGCGGCGTGAAGACCGGCACCCCGGTGTGGGAGGCGCGCCGGCTGTGCCCCGGCATCGTGCTGGTGCCGGCCCGGCATGAACTCTATGTCGAGTACCATCATCTGATCCTGAAGGAGATCAACAACCACATCCCGGTTTCCAGCGTCGGCTCCATCGACGAGATGGCCTGCGAGCTGCTGGGCGATGAGCGCGAACCGGAAAAGGCCGTCGCTCTCGCCCGCCGGCTGAAGCGCGGCATCCTGGACAATGTCGGCGAATGCCTGCGCTGCTCCATCGGCATCGCGACCAGCCACTTCGCCGCCAAGGTCGCCAGCGACATGCAGAAGCCGGACGGGCTGGTGGTAGTGCGGCCGGGGGAACTGCCGGACCGCTTCTTCAATCTGGACCTGCGCGACCTTGCCGGCATCGGCCCGAACATGGAACGCCGGCTGAATGCCGCCGGGGTGTATTCGGTGCGCGACCTCGCGGCATTGCAGCCCAAGCATGCCCGGAAAATCTGGGGCAGCGTGGCCGGCGAGCGGTTCTGGTACGGGTTGCACGGCGTCGATATTCCGGAAGCCCCGCCAGCGGCGAAGCGGACGATCGGGCACAGCCGCATCCTGCCGCCCGCCATGCGCGCGCCGGACGAGGCACGGCAGGTCGCTAGGCGGCTGCTGGCCAAGGCAGCCGGACGGCTGCGGCGCTACGGGCTGACCGCCTCGGCGCTGGCCTGCTCGGCGCGGCTGGAAACCGGGTTGCGCTGGGCGGGAGAGATGCGGCTGGTGGAAGCGACGCAGGACAGTTTCGCCCTGCTGGCCGCGTTCGAGGCGCTGTGGCGCGAGTATCGCCCGGTCGGCGGCAGCGGGCTGGTGAAGAAGGTCTCGGTCACGCTGCTGGGGCTGGCGCCGGTCGAGCAGCAGGCGCCCGACCTCTTCGCCGCCGCCGAGCCCGGCCGCCAGCACCGCCAGAATCTCCGCGGCAAGCTGGCCGGCGCGCTGGACAGGCTGAACGGCAAATACGGCTCCGACACCGTCACGCTGGGGCTGCTGCCCAAGGTCGGGCTGGAATATGCCGGCGCCAAGGTGGCCTTCACCCGTATTCCCGAGCGGGAGGAATTCAGCGAGTGACGGCTTAAATCTTGTAGGCGACGCGCACCCCGCCCCAGTGCCGGCCGCGCACGAAGATCGGCGCCGAACAATCCTTCATCATCGCGAACTGCCCGCCGCCCATGTCGCGGCGATAGGTCTGCAGCAGGAAGGGCGTGGTGCTGCGCCCGGCCGCCAGCCCCACCCGGTCGTTAAACATCCGCCGGTTGCGGCAGTTGGCGGCGTTCCAGACCGGATCGCTGCCTTGCGGCTGCGAGAACTTGTTGTTGTGCGTCGGCAGGTAGCCATTCTCGTCAACGCTGGCACAGAACACGATGCGGCTGTCGCGCGCCGCCACCGGCTCCTGGATTGGTGGCAGCACCTTGTCGGTGAACAGGGTGAAGCGCGTCATGAACTGCTGCGGATTGCTGCCGGCGACCGGCTTGTAGTCGCGGTCGAACAGATCGGCCTCGGTAACCGTACCGGCGGCGATGCCGGCCTCGAACGCCTCGCCGATCCGCCGCGCCGCTTCCTTCGCCATGTCGATGAAAGGCGTATCCAGCGTCTCAATGCCGGCCCCGGCGGTAATGGCGATCAGGCTTTCGGTCACGGTCACCAGCTTGTCGATCCGTTCCCGCGCCTTGGTGAGGTCGTGGCTGGAATGCTCGACATCCTCCGCCATCTCGTCGATGGCGGAAAGGAACTTCCCACAACGCTCATCGATCTCCCCGGCCGAGGCTGTGATGACGGCCGTTTCGTTGCCAACGCTGGAGATCGCCTCGCCCACCCCGGCCATGACATGGCCGATGGAGGACGCCCCCTCCCGCACCGCATCGGCCTTGGAGGCCGCCGATTCGCTGCGCTGGATCAGCTGGTCGGATTCCATCGCCAGCTGCGTGAGGGTGAGGTTGATATCCTGCGTCGCCGCCGCCGTCTGCCCGGCCAGCTGCTTCACCTCGGCGGCGACCACCGCGAACCCCTTGCCGGCATCGCCGGCCCGCGCTGCCTCGATGGAGGCGTTCAGCGCCAGCAGATTGGTCTGCTTGGCGATGGTCGCGATCTCCTGCGCCACGGTGCCGACCTTGGCCAGCGCCTCGCGCAGCCCATCCACCTGGGCATGGATTTCCGCCACCGCCGAGACCAGGTCCTGAATATCGTTGATGGATGTGCCGATCCGGTCACGCGACTCGGCGATCTGCCGCGAGGCCCCGTCAGTGACCTCCGAAACCGTGCGCGCGACCGCCGCAACCTGCTGGTTCTGCGCCGCCATCTCGGCGGCTGTCTTCCGGATATCGACGAAGACTTCCGCCTCGCGCTGCACGCGGCCATCGACATCGCCGACAGCACCCGAGATATCGGCGATCTCAATTCCCAGATCGCCCACCTGTTCGGCGATCTTCTGCAGCGCATCGCGTTCGACGCGGGCTGCTTTGCCTTGATGATCGTCCATCAAGGCCACTCCCTCTCCTTCGACTGCACTCATCTTCCCTGTCGCCCCGATTTTTTTGTTTTGGGGCATCAAGAATAACAGAGAAATGTTAATAAAGTGTCAGCCGAATATAAGACATACCCGCCGCTCCCGGCAGCCCGCTCAAGTTGTCAGGAGTGTTATCAAGTAGATAATCAGAAAGACGGCGGCTCCATGCCGACAGCCCGCAGTGCCTCGCCCAGCGCCTGCTTCAGCCGGGCCAGCCCGGCCTCATCCTTCGCCTCGCAGCGCGCGACCAGGACGTCCTGTGTGTTGGAGGCGCGCAGCAGCCACCAGCCATCCGCGGTCTTCACACGCACGCCATCGACATCGTTCACTTCGACGCCGGGGCGGCCCTTCAGCCATTCCTTCACTTCGCCCGCGACCTTGAATTTCCGCTCTTCGGCGCAGGGGAAGCGCAGCTCCGGCGTGTTCACCATCTCCGGCAGCGTGTCGCGCATCTCGGCCAGGCTCTGATCGCCATTGGCGAGGATCTCGATCAGCCGGATCGCGGCATAAAGCGCATCGTCGAAGCCGTAATAGGTGTCGGCGTAGAAGATATGGCCGCTCATCTCGCCGGCCAGCGGCGACTTCACTTCCTTCATCTTGGTCTTGATGAGGGAATGGCCGGTGCGCCACATCAGCGGCTCGCCGCCGGCCTTGGCGATCTCGTCATACAGCGCCTGGCTGGCCTTCACATCGGCGATGATAGTGGCGCCGGGCCGTTCGGCCAGCATGGCGCGGGCCAGCACGATCATCAGCTGGTCGCCCCACAGGATGCGACCCTTGCCGTCAATCACGCCGATGCGGTCGCCATCGCCATCCAGCGCGATACCGAGGTCGGCCTTGTGCTCGGCCACCGCCTCCATCAGCTGTTCCAGATTCTCCGGCACGGTCGGATCGGGATGGTGGTTCGGGAAGGTGCCGTCCACCTCGACATTCAGCAGCACATGGCTGGAGGGCAGGCGCATGCAGATTTCGTTCACCAGCGGACCGCCGGCACCATTGCCGCTGTCCCAGACGATCTTCAACTGCCTGCCTTCGCGGTAATCCCGCATCAGCCGGTCGGCGTAATCCTGCACGATGTCGTGCCGGCTGACCGCGCCCTGGCCGCTCTCGAAATCGCCGCTGGCCGCCAGCTTGCCCAGGCGCTGGATATCCGCGCCGAAGAACGGCTCGTGCCCCAGCATCATCTTGAAGCCGTTATAGTCCGGCGGATTGTGCGAGCCGGTCAGCATGATGCCGCCATCGGCATGCAGGTGATAGACGGCGAAATACAGCATCGGCGTCGGCCCGAGACCGATGCGGCGCACATCCACGCCGCTGGCCGCCAGACCCTCGACAAGGGCGGCTTCCAGCATCGGCGAACTGAGGCGCCCGTCATAGCCGACCGCGACCGACTTGCCACCCTTGCGCCGGACCAGCGTGCCGAAGCACCGGCCGATGGCGCGCGCATCCTCGGCGGAGAGCGTCTTGCCGACGATTCCGCGGATATCGTACTCGCGCAGGATGGTGGGGTCGAAGCGGTGTCCGGTCGCGTCAGCCGTATCGGTCATGAAGGCGTGCCTTCCTTTTTCTTTATTTTTCAAAGCCGGGCGTGGGGCGCCCGACGCAAGTATAGCGGAAACCGGCCTCGGCCATATCCTTCGGCTCATAGATATTGCGCAGGTCGATCATGACCGGCCGGGCGAGCGACTGTTTCATACGCTCAACGGACAGGCCGCGGAACTCGTTCCACTCGGTCAGCACCACCGCCGCGTCGGCCCCGTCCATCGCCTCGTAGGCGCCCTCGCACCAGGCGACACCCTCGATATGGCGCGCCGCCTCCTCCATGCCGACCGGATCATAGGCGCGGACCGTCGCCCCCGCCGCGATCAGCGCCGGCAGGATCACAAGGCTGGGCGCGTCGCGCATATCGTCAGTGTTCGGCTTGAAGGTGACACCCAGCACGGCGATGGTCTTGCCGGCGACGGAACCATCCATGAAGGCAACGATCTTGTCGGCCATCTGCCGCTTGCGCCGGTCATTGATGTCCACCACCGTCTCGACGATGCGCAGCGGGCTGCCGGCCTCCTGCGCGGTGCGCACCAGCGCCAGCGTATCCTTGGGAAAGCAGGAGCCGCCATAGCCCGGCCCCGGATGCAGGAACTTGCGCCCGATGCGCCCGTCCAGGCCGATTCCCTTGGCAACATCGTGCACATCTGCGCCCAGCTTCTCGCACAGATCGGCGATCTCGTTGATGAAGGTGATCTTGGTGGCGAGGAAGGTATTGGCCGCGTATTTGATCATCTCGCTGGTCTCCAGCGAGGTCATGACGATGGGCGTCTCGATCAGGAACAGCGGCCGGTACAGCTCGCGCATCACCGCCTGAGCCCTCGGGCTTTCGGCGCCGATGACCACGCGGTCCGGCCGCATGAAGTCGCCAATGGCCGCCCCTTCGCGCAGGAATTCCGGGTTGGAGGCGACATCGAAATCGGCATCCGGCCTTGTCTCCCGGATGATCCGCTCGACCTCGCGCCCGGTGCCGACCGGCACGGTGGACTTCGTGACCACCACCGTGTAGCCGTCCATCGCCTCGGCGATTTCCTTGGCGGCAGCATAGACATAGCTGAGGTCGGCATGGCCATCGCCGCGCCGGCTGGGCGTGCCGACCGCGATGAAGACGGCATCCGCCGCCGCCACCGCCGGTTTCAGCTCGGTTCCGAAGCTGAGCCGCCCGGCCTTCACATTGCCGGCGACCAGCGTATCCAGCCCCGGCTCGTAGATCGGCATCTCGCCCTGCAGCAGCCGGTCGATCTTGCCCTTGTCCTTATCGACGCAGGTGACGTCGAAACCGAACTCCGCAAAGCAGGCCCCCGAGACCAGGCCGACATAGCCTGTGCCGATTATCGCGACGCGCATGCCGTATTCTCCTGGCTCTCAAGCAAACCGGGTTTAGCGGTAGTTCTTCAGGATCTCGCGCAGATCGCCGGCCATGTCCTCGCGCTCCAGACCGAAGGCGATGTTCGCCTCCAGGAAGCCGATCTTGCTGCCGCAATCGAAGCGTTGGCCATCGAAGCGCAGCCCGTGGAACGGATGTTCGCCGATCATATCCGCCATCGCGTCGGTCAGCTGGATTTCTCCGCCCGCGCCCTTCTGCCCCTTCGCCAGATGCTTGAACACATCGGGCTGCAGGATGTAGCGGCCGATGACGGCCAGGGTGGACGGCGCCTTGTCCGGTTCCGGCTTCTCGACCAGCCCCTTCACCTCGACCAGCCGGCCATCGGCGCTGGTCTCGCCGGGAGAGACCACGCCATAGGCCTTGGTCTGCTCCTTCGGCACATCCATGACCGCCAGGATGTTGCCGCCGGTCTCGTGATAGGCCTCGACCATCTGGGCAAGGCAGGATTCCTCGGCGAGGATCAGATCGTCGGCCAGCAGCACGGCAACCGGCTCGTCATCATCGACCAGCGTGCGCGCGCACCAGACGGCATGGCCCAGGCCCATCGGCTCCTGCTGGCGCAGATAGGCAACCTGGCCGGGACGCATCAGCATATCGTCCAGCAGCTTCAGTTCCTTCTCCTTGCCACGCTCGCGCAGAGAATCTTCCAACTCGTAGGAATGGTCGAAATGATCCTCGATGGCGCCCTTGCCGCGCCCGGTCACGAAGATGAACTCCTCGATACCGGCGGCGCGCGCCTCGTCCACCGCGTACTGGATCAGCGGACGATCCACGACGGGCAGCATCTCCTTCGGCATCGCCTTCGTCGCCGGCAAGAAACGGGTTCCCAGACCACCGACCGGGAAGATTGCCTTGCGCACGGGTTTTGCCATTGGATACTCCTAATGTTGCTGTACGGGCTTGTTGCAGTGCAAACGCGCGGAGGCGGAAAGACGTTCCGAAGCAAAGGCCATAATTAAGGTAATTCGATACCTTGAACGGCAAGCCTGCTGCTTTCCCCCGACCCTCCTTCAACTGCGCCAACTGGCCCGAAATTGGCCCTCTATGTGCCACAGACCGGGGGCATGAAGCAACCGCCGCCCCGGAACCGGACCCTTCGCACCTGCGCACTTGCCAGCCCCTTGGCACCCCCTATAATGCCGCGCTTTCCCGTTTCGCGGGCCGCAGCCGGCCCGTGCAGACCCCACCCTGAAGAGGGAGCCTGCAGGGCGTGACGAAAGCAGACGACAAGCCGGCGGTCGGCATCATCATGGGCAGCCAGTCCGACTGGCCGACCATGCGCCATGCCTCGGAGATTCTGGAGCGGCTGGGCGTGCCCCACGAATGCCGCATCGTCTCCGCGCACCGCACCCCGAAACGGCTGGTGGAGTATGCCGAGACAGCGCGGGCACGCGGGCTGAAGGCGGTGATCGCCGGAGCCGGCGGTGCGGCGCACCTGCCCGGCATGGTTGCCTCCATGACGGCGCTGCCGGTGTTCGGCGTACCCATCGAGAGCAAGGCGCTGTCCGGCATGGACAGCCTGCTGTCCATCGTGCAGATGCCCGGTGGTGTGCCGGTCGGCACGCTGGCGATCGGCAAGGCCGGCGCCATCAATGCGGCGCTGATCGCGGCTTCCGTCATTGCCCACCTGGACCCGAAAGTGGCCGCAGCGCTGGACGCGTTCCGCGCCGAACAGACCGACAAGGTCGCCGAGATTCCCAGCGACGAAGCATAAGATCATGGCAGGCAAGGACATTATCGCCCCCGGCGCCACCATCGGCATGCTGGGCGGCGGGCAGTTGGGGCGGATGACAGCACTGGCCGCCGCCAATCTGGGCTACAAGGTGCATGTGCTGACACCCGAGCAGGACAGCCCGGCCAGTCAGGTTTGTGCCGCCACCACCATTGCCGACTATACCGACCGGGCCGCGCTGGAAGCCTTCGCGGCCTCCATCGATGTGGTGACCTACGAGTTCGAGAATGTCCCGGTCGAGGCCGCGGAGTTCCTAATGGAGAGGGTGCCGGTCCGCCCCGGCCCGGAAGCGCTGCGCGTCGCGCAGGACCGGCTGCGCGAGAAGGAGTTCGCCGCCAATCTGGGTATCGGCACGGCCCCGTTCCGCGCCGTGGGCGCCGCCGACGAGCTGGCCTCCGCCATTGCCGCCATCGGCACGCCTTCTGTGCTGAAGACGCGGCGCATGGGCTATGACGGCAAGGGCCAGACGAAGATCCTGCCCGGCACCAATCCGGATGACGCCTGGGCGGCCATCGGCGGCCAGCCGGCGATCCTGGAAGGGTTCGTCAGTTTCCACATGGAAATCTCGGTCATCGTGGCGCGCGGGCTGGACGGCCAGACGCTGTGCTATCCGCCGGTCGAGAACCGCCATGTGAACCACATCCTCGACACCACCATCGTCCCGGCGCCAATCCCGCCCGCGCTCGTCGCCGAAGCGGAGGAGATCGCCCGCAAGATGGCCGAGGCGCTGGACCTGGTCGGGTTGCTGGCGGTCGAGATGTTCGTCACGGAAGACGGTCGCGTGCTGATGAACGAGATTGCACCTCGGCCGCACAATTCCGGCCACTGGACGATGGATGCCTGCGTGACCAGCCAGTTCGAGCAGATGGTGCGCGCGGTGTGCGGCCTGCCGCTGGGATCGGTCGAACGCTATGGCGATGCCGAAATGAAGAACCTGATCGGCGACGAAGCCCATGACTGGCTGGAGATTCTGCGCGACCCCGCCGCGAAGCTGCATCTCTACGGCAAGGCGGAAGCCCGCCCCGGCCGCAAGATGGGCCATGTGAACCGCATCGTGCGGAAGTAGCGGCTTCGCGGCCTTCTTTCTCCTTCGTCATGGTCGGACTTGATCCGACCATCAATTTACCGAGCAAACCGCACAGCCAGATGGGCCCTCGGGTCAAGCCCGAGGGTGACGAAGAGAAAATTCGGAAGCTTTACCGGCTTTCCGGAAGTAGCACCTACTCCGCCGCCCTGGCCGCGTCCTCCGGGTCCGGGCGCTTCTCGCGCATGGTGACGAACTCCTCCGCCGCCGTCGGGTGGATACCGATGGTGGCGTCGAAATCCGCCTTGGTCGCGCCCGCCTTAACGGCGATGCCGATGCCCTGCACGATCTCCGGCGCGTCGGCGCCGACCATATGACAGCCAACCACCCGGCCACTGCCGGCATCGACCACCAGCTTCATCATGGTGCGCTCGTCGCGGCCCGAGAGCGTGTGCTTCATCGGCTTGAAGCGCGAGACATAGACATCGACCTTGTCATAGGTCAGGCGCGCCTGTTCCTCGCTCAACCCGACCGTGGAGACCGGCGGCTGGCTGAACACGGCGGCCGGCACGTTGGTGTGGTCCACCTTGCGCGGCTTGCCGCCGAACACCGTATCGGCGAAGGCATGCCCCTCAGCGATGGCGACCGGGGTCAGCGCGATGCGGTCGGTCACGTCACCCACGGCATAGATATTCTCCACCGTGGTGCGGGAATATTCGTCCACCGCGATGGCGCCGGCCTTGTTCAGATGCACGCCAACTTCCTCCAGCCCGATGCCCTTGGTGTTGGGCGCGCGGCCAGTGGCGTACATCACCGCATCGCAGGCGATGGTCTCGCCGCTGTCGGTCAGCAGGCTGAGCCCGTCCTTCGTCTTCTCGATGCTGCGGATGTTGGTGTTCGGCACCAGCGTAATGCCCTGCTTGGTCAGTTCCTCAGTGAGCGCCACGCGCACATCCTCGTCAAAGCCGCGCAGCGGCAGGTCGCGGCGAATGACCAGTCGAACATCGGCGCCCAAGCCATTGAAGATGCCGGCAAACTCCACCGCGATATAACCGCCGCCGACGATGACGATGCGGCGCGGCAGCGCCATCATCTCCAGCGCCTCGTTGGAGGTGATGGCATGCTCGATGCCCGGAATATCGGGCATTTCCGGCCAACCGCCGGTGGCTACCAGAATCTTGTCGGCGGTATAGCGCTTGCCGGCCACCTCCACCGTGTGCGCGTCGATCAGCGTGCCGCGCCCGTCGATCAGCTCCACCCCGGCATCCTTCAGCAGCCGCAGATAGATGCCGTTCAGCCGGTCGATCTCGGTGTTCTTGCGCTCGATCAGCCGCGTCCAGTCATGCGCGCTCTCGCCGACGGTCCAGCCGAAGCCGGCGGCATCCTCAAAATCGCCGTGGAAATGCGAGGCATAGACCAGCAGCTTCTTCGGTACGCAGCCGCGGATGACGCAGGTGCCGCCGACCCGGTAATCCTCGCAAATCGCCACCCGCGCGCCGTGCCGCGCGGAAATCCGGCTGGCGCGCACGCCGCCAGACCCGGCGCCGATGACGAAGAGGTCGTAGTCGTAGCGGGTGCTGCCTTGGGCCTTGCTGTCCTCGGCCATGATCTTCCTTTCCGGCTGCCGCCAGCCGCTGTTCCGGTTTTCACCGATATAGGCAGAGGCTAGCGCGGTGGCCAGGGAAGATCGAGGGGGTGTGCCATGCCCCCTCCTTCTGCCCCGCTTTTACGCGGCCTTTTGGACCGCCTTCACGGCAGAGGCGCCGGCGATCTTGCCGAATACCGCGCCGGAGGTAAGGCCGGTGCCGCCGGGATAGTTGAAGTAGAACAGCCCGCCCACCAACTCGCCCGCCGCGAACAGGCCGGGGATCGGCTTGCCTTCCATGTCCAGCACCGCGGCCTCCTGGCTGACGCGCAGCCCGCCGAAGGTGAAGGTGATGCCGCAGGTCACCGCATAGGCCTCGTAAGGCGGCTGGTCGATGGTATTGGCCCAGTTCGATTTCTTCACCGCCAGCCCCTCGGTGCTGCGCCCGTCCTTCACATTCGGGTTGAACGGGATGTCCTGCCGGACCGCCGCGTTGTAGGCCTTGATCTCCGCCAGCGCCGCCTCGGCATTTACGTCGTCCAGCTTGCCGACCAGCTCCTCCAGCGTGTTGGCTGTCACCCTGGTCACCTGGCGGATGCGGTATTCGTCGCGCAGCAGGTGCGTGACCTTGGAATCAAAAATCTGCCAGGCGAACTGGCCCGGCTGTTCCAGGATCACGCGGCCATATTTCGCATATGTGTAATTCCGGAAATCCGCCCCCTCATCGACGAAACGGCGGCCGGTCGCGTTCACCATGATGCCGAACGGGTAGCTGTGCTTCTGGAAGCCATCGCCGACCGCGAGATCGCCGAACTCCGGCGCATTGCGCTCCCACCCCACGGCGTGGCAGCCCGACCAGTTGCCATAGGGCTGGGCGCCGATCTCCAGCGCCATGCGGATGCCATCGCCCATGTTGAAGCGGCTGCCGCGCACCTTGGCCAGGTCCCAGCCCGGACCCAGATAGCGGGTGCGCCATTCCGAATTGGCCTCGAACCCACCCGAGGCGATGACGACCGCCTTGGACGAAACCGGGATTGTCTTGCCGCCGCGTTTCACCTTCACCCCATGCACGCCGTCATCGTCATGGATCAGCGACACCGCGCGGCTTTCGTACCAGATATCGATGCCGCGCTTGCCGGCGGAGTCGGTCAGCGCCTCGACCAGGCCGGGGCCGCCGCCCCAGGCCTCCACCGTCAGCCCGCCCCAGAACTTGAACTTGCCATCCACCTTGAAGGCCTGCCGGCCATAGATCGGCACGAAGCGCACGCCCTTGGAGCGCATCCACAGCAGCGTGTCGAAGCTGCGCCGCACCAGCAGTTCGGCGAGGTCCGGGTTGGTGCGGTACTGCGTGACCCGGCCCATATCGTCGAAGAACTGATCCTCGGTATAGGTGCCGAAATCGGTGTTCGCCTTCTCCTCCTCGGTGAGGTCGGGCATCAGTTTGGAGAGGTCCTCGACGCCATTATAGGCAACCCGCATCGCACCGGCCGTGAAGCTGCTGTTGCCGCCGGCCTCCTCCTTCGGTGCGGCCTCCAGCACCAGCACTTTGGCACCGTTTTCCTGCGCCGACAGGGCCGCACAGAAAGCCGCGTTCCCGCCGCCGATGACCACGACATCATACTCGCCCGACATGTCCGCTCCGTTCCTGGCTGTTCTTCCGGACGGGCTTTCGCCCTCTTTGTATGCAAAGGTATACTTCGCGGGAGCGACTGCTCAAGCCCCACATACACATGGCGAACATTCGTATGCGCATGTCGACAATGCGCACCCCGCTTGGCACACTGTCTCCTCGCCTGCAACCGATGACGGAATGAGAGCGCCCGGATGCGCCTGCTTCAGCCCGACGATTTCCGCAATGCCTCCCGCGCTGAGCTGGTCTATCGCGCGCTGCGCGCGGCAATCCGCGATGGCGAGATGGAGGCCGGCGAGCGGCTGCGCGAAACCGATATCGCCGAGAAGCTGGGCGTCAGCCGCACCCCGGTGCGCGAGGCGCTGCAGCGGCTGACCGCCGAGGGGCTGCTGTCGGTCACCGCCGGGCGGGGCGTCATCGTCACCGAGTTCGATAAGCAGCAGGTGCTGGAACTCTATGCCCTGCGCGAGGTGCTGGAGGGTGCTGCGGCGGCCTTCGCGGCGGAACGCGCCAGCGAGACCGATATCGACACGCTGCGCCAGCTGATCGAGGACGAAGCCGCCGGCGCCGGTGACGGACGCAGCCTTGCTGCCACCAACCGCGCCTTCCATGCCGCCCTCTGCGAGGCGGCGCACAACCGCTATCTGACGAGCGCGATCAGCGCGCTGGCCGATTCCATCGACCTGTTGCGCGGCACCACCCTGGCCGCCGATGGACGGCGCCAGGAAGCCGAGGGAGAACACCGGGCCATCGTGGACGCCATCGAGCGCTGCGATCCGGCAGGTGCCGAGCGCATCGCCCGCGACCATATCCGCGAGGCGCGGCGCATCCGCCTGCGGATGCTGTCTCCGCAGCGCTGACCATCATATGGCTGATGGCCGGGGCGCCCCCTACTTGCTGCCAAATCGGACGTTGCTCCAGAGTCCCCAGACCCCGCCGGCCACAGCCTCCAACTCACCATCCGACAACTCACCGGCCTTCCCGGCGCGCACGGCGGCAACCTGCTGAGTGACGTCTTCCTCGGTAACATTAAATCCGCATTCGCGTGCGAATGCTGCCGTCGTGACCGACATCTGGCCATCGTCCGAAACCTTGCCCAGCCGTTCACCCAGCCGGGCCGCCAGCGCCTTGTCTCCGTCGAGCCGCGCCGTGAATTCATTCATCGCCTGTACCGTCATCGGTTTTGTCCCCTTTTGATATTCAAGTAACAGGGACCTTGCCTGACTATGAGCCGGGCGCCTTTCCCCAGCGTCCCGGTTCGATTGACAATTTGTTTTGGAAAAGAAAAAGGGCGGCCCGAGGACCGCCCTGTAAGGTGCAGGAGGAAAGGGGTTAGCCGGCGCGCAGCGATTTAAGGAATTCCGCGACCTTGGCCTGCAGTGTCTGCGAGTTCGTGGACAGGTCGTTGGCTGCGCCCAGCAGACGCTCGGAGACGGTGCCGGCCTGATTGGCGGCCTCGCTGACCTGGCCGATATTGCCGGAAATCTGCTGCGTACCGGCGGAGACCTGTTGCACGTTGCGCACGATCTCCTGCGTCGCCGCCGACTGCTCCTCGATGGCCGCGCTGATCGCGGTCGCCGATTCCGAGACCGAGCCGATGATCTCTCGGATATGACTCATCTCGCCGGCCGCCTCGCCCACCGCGCCGCGGATGCCGTCGATATGGCTCTTGATCTCGTCCGTCGCCTTGGCGGTCTGACTGGCCAGATTCTTCACTTCCGACGCCACCACCGCGAACCCCTTGCCCATCTCGCCGGCACGCGCCGCCTCGATGGTGGCGTTCAGCGCCAGCAGGTTGGTCTGCGCCGCGATGTCGGCGATCAGGTTCAGCACATTGCCGATTTCCTCGGCCGCGCTGACCAGCCCCTGAATGGTGGTGGAGGACCGGTCCGCGGCGGTCACCGCCTCCTGGCTGATATCGCGGGCATTGCCGGTCTGCCGGCCGATCTCCTGGATCGAGACGGTCAGCTCCTCGGCGGCGGCGGCAACAGTCTGCACATTGTTCGCGGCATCCTGCGTCGCGCCCGTGGCCTGCCGTGCCTGATCGCGGGTCAGGGAGGAGACGCTGGCCATTTCCGTGGCGCCCTGGCGTACCGCCTGCGATGTGCTGGAGACCTGCACCACGACGCCCTCAATGGTTGCCTGGAACTGGTCGGCAACACGGCGCAGATCGTCCTGGCGGGCCTGCGCGGCGGCAGCTTTCATCCGTTCCTGCTCCGCACGCAGCTGCTCCGTCTCGGCAGCGGCGCTGCGCAGCACCTCCAGCGAACGGGAAATACGGCCAATCTCGTCCTTGCGCTCGCGGTCCGGCACGGCGCGGCTCAGGTCGCCGGCGGCCATCGCCTCCATCACACCGGACACGCCGCGCATCGAGCGGCTGACGTCACGGGAGATCACCACGGCGATGCCGATGCCGATCAGCACCAGCACACCCATCAGCGCGGCGACATGCAGTGCCTTGTCCATGAAGGCAGCATCCAGATCGTCGGTATAGACGCCGGTGCCAACCATGATGTTCCAGCCCGGTACCAGCATGCCCCAGCTGATCTTGTTGATCGGTTCGGCATCCTTGGTCTTCGGCCAGAGATAGTCGAAGCGGCCACCGCCTGCGCCGGATTCGGCGGCGCGGCGCATTTCGCGCAGCACGAAGGTGCCGTTGGAATCCTGCAGCCCCCACAAATTCTTGCCCTGCATGTCGGCACGGATATGGGCGACATTGTCACCCTCCAGCGTCCAGGCGAACAGGTATTCGACCTTTTCATAGACCATCGAGCTGGTGGTGGTGCGCCAGCTCTCCTTTGCCTGCTGCTCGGTCAGTTCGCCGGCAGCGACACGCTTCTGCAGCGCCAGCGCTACATTCACGCTGGCTTCCGTCAGCGCCTTCACCTTGGCCAGCCGTTCGGCCAGCATCGCGCCATGCATGTTGGACAGAGTGAGGCCAACGCCCAGCGCCATGGTCAACACCAGAACGCCGATAATCACACCCAGCTTTGCGGAAATGGACAGGTTCTTGAAAAGCGACACCGTGAATCCCCCGGATTCAGTTAAGCCTCCCGTCTCATACCGCACATAAATAAAAAAAGTATTAAGTACCCCCAAAATCAGCGCTAACCGGTTGATGACGAGAGCCGATTGACGTTGCTCTGGTTATCAGACAACCTGCGCGCATGCAGAAGTTCGACGCCATCGCCAAGCCGCAAAGGCTGACCGACCAGATCGCGGAGGTGCTCGCCCAGCGCATCCGCGACGGCGAGTTCCTGCCCGGCGAACGGCTGCCGACCGAAAAGGATATGGCAGAACTGTTTGGCGTCAGCCGTTCCGTGGTGCGGGAAGCCGTGTCGATGCTGAAATATGACGGGCTGGTCGAAACCCGGCAGGGCAGCGGCGTCTTCGTCAGCAGCAGCCCGAATACGCGCTCCTTCCGCATCGAATGCGGGCTACTGGGGGGCATTGCCGACCTGCGCGCCGTGTTCGAGCTGCGCAGCATCGTCGAATCGGCGGCTGCCGGGCTGGCAGCCGAACGACGCGACCCCGAGGATATCGCCATCCTGCGCGGCCATCTGGAGGCGATGGCGACGGACATCGCCGCCGGGCGCGAGGGCGTGGATGCGGATACCGCCTTCCATACCGCCATCGCGCGGGCAGCCGACAATGCCTATCTGCTGCGCTTCGCCGAATTCCTCGGCACCTCCCTGCGCGAGGCGATCCGCGCGGCCCGCAGCAATTCCGCCCGTTATCCCGGCACGCCGGATCAGGTGCAGCGCGAACATCTCGCGGTCTTCGAGGCCATCGCGGCCGGCGATTCCAGAGCAGCGGAACGCGCCATGCGCCGGCATATCGAAAACGCGATGCGCCGGCTGGGACTGGAAACAGAAAAGGATCTGGAGGAATCGACATGAGTGCCGCCACCGACGATGCCCCGCCCATCCCGGGGCCGGACCGGAAGCCCCGCAAGCCGAAACTGGCCCTGCCGCCGGGCAGCTGCGACTGCCATGCGCATGTCTTCGGCCCGATGGCGCGGTTCCCCTACTCCACCCCGCGCAGCTACACGCCACCGGATTCGCCGCTGGCCGAATATCTCGCCATGCATGACACGCTGGGCGTCCAGCGCGGCGTGCTGGTGCAGCCCAGCGTCTATGGCACCGATAATGACGCGATGATGGAGGCGCTGCATGCCCATCCGGAACGGCTGCGCGGCGTCGCCGTCGTGGAGCCGACCATATCCGAGGCAGAGCTGAAGGCGCTGCATGCAGGCGGCGTGCGCGGCGTGCGCGTGAATGTGCTGTTTAAGGGCGGCGTGCCGATCTCCGCCGCGCGCCCGCTGGCCGAGCGTATCGCGCCCTATGGCTGGCATGTGCAGTTCTTGATTGACGTGTCCAACCACCCCAGGCTGGACGAGGAGTTGGTCGACTTCCCGACGCCGGTCGTCATCGACCATATGGGCCATTGCGACGTCGCCAAGACGGCGACCGACCCCGGTTTCGCCGCGCTGCTGCGACTGCTGGATGGCGGGCGCTGCTGGGTGAAGCTGTCCGGCCCCTATCGCATCACCGCGCGCAAGGCTGTGCCTTTCGACGATGTGACGCAGGTCGCGCGCACGCTGGTCGCCCGGCGCCCGGACCGTATGGTCTGGGGCACCGACTGGCCGCACCCCTCGATCAAGACGGAGATGCCGAACGACGGCGATCTCGTCGACATGCTCGCCGACTGGGTGCCCGACGCGGCAACGCGCCAGCGCATCCTGGTCGACAACCCGGCGGCGCTCTACGACTTCCCGCCGCTGAAGAACTAACAGCTGAAGAACCAAGAACGGGCCGAAGCGCCCATCCCCCTCCACCCTTACAGGATCATCGGGAGAATCGACATCATGACCATCGCACTGAAACTGAAAACCCTGTCGCTTGCCGTGGCGGTCGCCGCCATCGGCATCACCGGCCCAGCCATGGCCCAGACCGTCATGAAGCTGGGCTGGACCACCTCCGACGGTGCCAAGGACCCCTATGCCATCGGCGCCCGCGCCTTCAAGGAAGAGGTCGAGAAGCGCACCGGCGGCAAGATCGAGGTCCAGCTCTACCCGAACCGTCAGCTCGGCGACGAGAAGGACATGGTCGAAGGCATGCGCTTCGGCACCATCGACGCCGGGATCATCACCAATGCCGTGGTCGCCAACGTCGCCCCGGCCTTCCAGCTGAACGACCTGCCCTTCCTGTTCTCCAGCGAGGAGCAGGCCCACAAGGTGCTGGACGGCGATGTCGGCCAGCGCCTTGGCAAGGAACTGGAATCCAAGGGGCTCTATGTGCTGGGCTTCATGGAAGGCGGCTTCCGCAACATGATCAACAATGTCCGTCCGGTCGTCGAGCCGAAGGATGTTGGCGGCGTGAAGTACCGCGTCATGCAGAACCCGGTCTATATCGACATGTTCTCCTCGCTGGGCGGTAGCGCCGTGCCGATGGCCTGGGGCGAGACCTTCACCGCCGTGCAGCAGGGCACCATCGACGGGCTGGAAATCCCGGTCGCGGTCATCAGCTCGAACAAGTACAACGAGGTGACCAAGTTCCTGTCGCTGACCAACCACACCTATTCGGTCATCGAGCTGCTGGTCTCCAAGCGCAATTTCGACCGCCTGCCGGAAGACCAGCGCAAGGCGGTGCGCGAGGCCGCCAAGGCGGCGACGGCGGCGCAGCGTGAGGCAGCCTATGCCAATGTGAAGGAGCTGCTGGCCGATCTCGAATCCAAGGGCATGAAGGTGAACAAGATCAGCAACCCGGCTGCTTTCCGCGAGTCGGTGAAGCCGGTCTATGACAAGTTCCGCCGCCCGATCGGCAACGACCTGATGGATGCCGCCCTGAAAGCCGTCCAGTAAGGCCGTCCAGTAAGCGTCGCCTGACAGCCTGCTGAAATGGCGGTTGCGAGCGTGCGGGGAAACCCGCACGCTCGTTGCTCTATACGGCTTTAGGAACGTCACCCATGAACATCCCCCTTCCGATTCGCCTGCTGGACGGGCTGAGCGCCCTGGCGGGGCGCCTCACCGGCTATGTCTCGGTCGCCATGACGCTGACCATGCTGGCCGTCCTCGTCGCCCAGGTGACGGCGCGCTATTTCTTCAATGTCGCGCTCAGCTGGAGCGAGGAACTGTCGCTGCTGCTGTTCACCTGGGTCGTGCTGCTGATCGGCAGCCTGGGGGTGCGTGAAGGCTTCCATGTCCGCCTCACGCTGCTGCCCGACCTGCTGAAGCCCGCGCAGCAGCGCTGGCTGGAACGGCTGATCCTGCTGGGTATTCTGGGCTTTGGTGTGATGCTGGCCGATGGCGGCTACAGCTATGTGGCCGAGACGGTGGGCCAGACCTCCGCCGCCATTGCCTATCCCATCGAAGCGCTGCACCTGGCCGCGCCAGTCTGTGGCTTGCTGGTTGCGCTGCATGCCCTGGCCAAGATCGCCACCTCCTTCCTGCCAGAACCCGCCACCCTCAGCGAGGCCGGCTGACATGTCAGAAGCTGCCTGGATCCTGAGTGCCGGCTTTGCCGGCATGCTGCTGCTCGGCGTGCCCTTCGCCTTCGCGCTGGGAATCGCCACGCTGGGCGCCCTCCTCGCCTCCGACATCGAGGTGATCGCGCTCGCCCAGAAGATGATTTCCGGCTCGCAATCCTTCAGCCTGCTGGCCATTCCCTTCTTCGTGCTGGCCGGCGACCTGATGACCGCCGGCGGCCTGTCGCGGCGGCTGGTCGCCGTTGCCAATGCGCTGGTACGCCATGTCACCGGCGGGCTGGGCATGGTTGCGGTCATCGCCGCGCTGTTCTTCGCGGCGATTTCCGGCTCCGCCCCGGCGACCACGGCGGCCATCGGCACCATCATGATCCCGGAGATGGAGAAGCGCGGCTATGATCGTGCCTTCGCCACCGCGCTGGCGGTCTCCGCCGGCATCATCGGGCCGCTGATTCCGCCCTCCATCCCCTTCGTCATCTGGGGCGTGATCGCCGAGGAATCGATTGCCCGGCTGTTCCTGTCGGGCCTTGTCCCCGGCATTTTGCTGGCCGTCGGGCTGATGCTGGTGTCCTGGTTCTATGCCCGCCGCCATGCCATCCCGCGCGAGAGCCGCGCCACCGGCCGCGAGATGGCGCACGCCTTCTGGGACGGCAAATGGGCCTTGGGCGGCCCGGTCATCATCCTGGGTGGCATCTATGGCGGCATCTTCACCCCGACCGAGGCCGCCGTGGTCGGCGCCTTCTACGCGCTGGTCGTCGGCATGTTCGTCCATCGCGAGGTGAAGCTGGCCGACCTGCCGCGCATCACGCTGGGCGCGCTGCGCACCACCGCCATCGTCATGTTCATCATCACCGCCGCCGCCGGCTTCGGCTGGCTGGTCGCCTTCGAACAGCTGCCGCCGAAGATCGCGTCGCTGCTGACCGAAATCTCCGACCATAACTGGCTGGTGCTGCTGACCATCAACGCGATGCTGCTGCTGATCGGCGCGGTCATGGACAATGTCGCTGCCATGGTCATCCTGGGCGGCGTGCTGATCACCGCCGGCAACGATCTCGGCATGGACCCGATCCATCTGGGCGCCATGGTGACCACCAACCTGACTGTCGGCATGGCGACCCCGCCCTTCGGCTACGCGCTGTTCGTCGGCGCCGCCGTCAGCAAGGTCGGGATCTGGGACATCTCCAAGGCGATGGGTCCGATGATCGCGATCATGGTGCTGGTACTGCTCGCGGTCACCTATATCCCGGCGGTCAGCCTGGCGCTGCAGTCGCTGCTGTAGCGCCGGCGGCCCCGCGCGGAGTGTCGATCCGGGCGATGTCCTGCCGCTTCCAGCGGTGGCCCCAGTCGATCCGCACGGTCTGGGTGATGATG
Source organism: Oceanibaculum sp. (assembly GCF_022449305.1). NCBI lineage: Bacteria > Pseudomonadati > Pseudomonadota > Alphaproteobacteria > Rhodospirillales > Oceanibaculaceae > Oceanibaculum > Oceanibaculum sp. The sequence goes on from NZ_JAKUSO010000010.1 coordinate 29,839, forward strand.
GCGGGCACCGGGTGCCCCAGCACCTTTGCAAGCATGGCCCGGAGGGATTCTGTTTCCTCCGGGGCCAGTGCCCGCTCCGCCTCCACGAAGGCCTCGATCTGGCCGTCGGAATATTGCACCACGCGGTAATCACGCACCGGGGCAATGGCCCGCCAGTATTCGCCGGTCAGCCGGGCCAGCCGCAGCGTGCCATCCGGCAGGCGGATGAAGCTGCGTTCACGCCCGTGCAGCGCGCCGATCACCGGCAGCGTCCGCCCGCAGGCGCAGGTACCCGCGCTGTCCGCCCATTCGGCATAGTCGCCAATCTCATAGCGGATGAGCGGCATGGCGAGGCCGTGCAGCGCCGTCAGCAGCACCCGGCCCGGCTGGCCTGGCGGACAGGGCCGCCCGGCATCGTCGAGGATTTCCACCAGCACCGACGCGCTCAGCGCGTGATATCGCTGTTCATGTACTGGGCACTGGAAGGCGATCCAGCCAACCTCCTCGCAGGAATAGCGGTCAGTGATTCGGGCGCCAAAGGCGGCGCGCACCCGCGCGCGGATCTCCGGCGTCACCGTCTCGCCGAAGGTGATGAGCTGCTCCAGCCCGACCGGCCGGGGGCCGCCCGCCAGGGAAAGCTCGGCCAGTCGCGATGCCAGCACTGGCGATGTCACCATATAGGGCACGTCCAGTCCGGCCAGCCAGGCCAGGATATCCTCCGGCGCGTGCTCGATCATGTTGCGGCAATGCGCGGTTCCGCGATGCCCAAGCGCGTCGTAGAGCGGCCCCCAGACCGGCAGCACCGCATCGGGACCATCCCGGACGTTGGCGATGGGACGCCTGCTGTCGCGGCCATGCCAGCGATTATCGAGAAAGCCCAGCGCGGTATAGAGCGGCCGGTGCATCGGCAGGTAGCGTTCGACCGCAACCGGTGTGCCGGTCGATCCCGATGTCCGCGCGACGGATATCCCCTCCTCCGCCATCCAGGGCGCGCGCGCCCGCAAGGCTACTCCCTGTTCCTGCAGTTCGGCGCGGGTCAGGACCGGCAGATCGCGGATCAGCTCAGGAACAGGCTCGCCCTCGCGCAGAGGCCGGTCCGGGTCGATAGCAGCGGCGGCCAGCCGGTCGCGCCAGAAGGGCGAGAAATCGCGCGCATGGCGCAGCAGGGCACGCAGGCTGTTCGCCTGCCGTCGTTCCTGTTCCGCTGCCGGTAACCGCTCGAACGCATCGAGCTGCGCGGCGAGATTGAGGATGCGCGTGGCGGCGGCTGGCAACTCACCGGCTGGCAGGTCGCCTTCTGCTGGGGGATTGGTCGTCGTCTGGCTCATCGCGTAAGGATACCGGCTGACAGCATATCGGGCCATAAACAGCTTCCGGAAAACTAAGCTGTTGAGGCCAGCGCGCTGCCGGCCTAAACCGGAACAAGGTGCATCCGTAATCCGCAGCAGAAAGATACCGGCTGGCCATGCTCGACGTCTGGACCATTCTGGTTGTCATTCTGGTGGTTGCCACGCTCCAGGGCGTCGGCTTCTTCGTGCTGCATCGCACGCAGCCCGCCATACCGGGCCTGCGGGCCTATGGCACCGCCTTCATCATCTTTGCCGTCGGGATGGCGCTGCTCTCGGCCCGCGGCATGATCGCCGACCTGTACAGCATCACCCTTGGCAATCTTCTGGTTGCCTCCGGCCACCTTATTCTCACGGGCGGGCTCTACCGTTTCTTCGGCAAGCGGCGCCCGCGCTGGCTGGACGTGATCTTTGCCGTGACCTTCCTGCTGGTGTTTCCGCTGTATGTCTATCTGGACCCCGGCAATATCTCGCTCCGCGTGCTGATCTCCGGTTTCGTCCTGGCATCGGCCTTCCTGTGCATGGCCTGGCTGCTCTGGCAGGACGATGATTATCCCCGCCCCCTGCGCTGGATACTGATCGTGCTGATCCTCATCCACAGCAGCTTGCTGGTCGGGCGCGGCATCGTGCTGTTCCTGACGCCGGGCCAGGTGGAGATGGTCGCGAACCATCCGCTGCATGCCCTGCTGTTCCTGGAAACCAACGTCTTCATGACCTTCCTGTTCATCGGTCTGGTCGGGCTGGTGATGGCGCGCACCGCCGCCGACCTGGCGCGCAAGAACCGGGAACTGACGGCCGAGATCGGCATCCGTCAGCAGCTTCAGGAAGATCTGTCGGCCAGCTTCGCGAAGGAGAGCGACCTGCGCCAGCAGCAGCAGCATCTGCTGCATCTGGTCGGCCACGAGTTCCGCACCCCGCTTGCCATCATCGAACGGGCGACGGAAATGATCGGGGTTCTGATAACGGCCCCGCCTGCCGCCGTGGCCGAGCGGCTGCGCGTAATCCAGGAAGCGGTCCGCCGGCAGCGCCTGCTGATCCAGACTTTCCTGGCGACGGAGCGCGTGGAGGAAAGCATCGTTCAGAAGGAACCGCTGGAACTGGGAGACCTTTCCCGGGAAGCCGTGAATTATTTCGCCAGCACCGGGCAGGAGACGCGCATCCGCCTTACCGCCGCCCCGGACGCGCTGCCGATGATCGGCGATACGGCGATGATCTCGACGCTGTTCGTCAATCTGCTGGACAATGCGCTGAAATATTCGCCGGCTGACAAGCCTGTCCAGTTTGCGCTGCGGCGCGAGGGCGACCGGGCCGTGGCGACGATTGCCGACCAGGGCATCGGCATTCCGGCGGCGGAGCGCGAGCATATCGGCCAGCGCTTCTTCCGTGCCTCCAATACCAGCGGCCGCGGTGGCACCGGGCTTGGCCTGCACACGGCAATGCGCATTGTCGAGCTGCATGACGGCACGATGCGGATCGACAGCAAGGACGGCCAGGGCACCATGATCGAGGTCAGCCTGCCGATTGCCCAGCCCGAGGCCGGAGTGCCCGAAGCCGGAGTGCCCGGGGCTGACACAGACCTGCCATCTGCTACGGGTGGTTGAAGCGGGTTTCCGCATCACGTTATGGTTAAGAAGAAAGTGTGAAAATAAGACGCAGAATTGCTGATGACCCATATTCTCGTCGTCGAGGACGAACCTTCGCTACGGGCTGACCTCGTCGATTATCTCACCATCTGCGGCTATGACGCGACAGGAGTCGCCGGCGCGAAGTCGTTCGAGACCGCCTTTGCCACGCGCGAGCCGGATATCCTGATCCTCGATATCGGCCTGCCGGACGGCAATGGCCTCGATCTGGCACGACAGGCACGCGCACGGTCTGACTGCGGCATCCTGATGCTGACCGCGCACAGCGAAGCGGAAATGCGCGTCGAAGGCCTGGACAGCGGCGCCGACGCCTATCTGGTCAAGCACACCAGCCTGACCGAGATCGCCGCGACCGTGCGCAGCCTGCTGCGGCGGCTGGACCGCAAGGGCCAGGGCAGCACTGCCGATGGCAACTGGCGCCTCGACCCGTCCGGCTGGTATCTGACCGCACCGAACGAGATGTCCGTTTCCCTGACCGCGACCGAGATGGCCTTCATGGCGGCACTGGTCGCCGCCAAGGGAAATATCTGCCCCCGCGAAACACTGCTGGAGGCGGTCAGCCGTCCTGGTGCGGCCGCCAACGAGCGCAACCTGGACGCCATCGTCCGCCGCCTGCGGCGCAAGGTGGAAAGCGCGACCGGGGCAAAGGCGCCCATCCGCATGGTCTATGGCCGCGGCTATATGTTCACCACCCAGCCGGACGGCGACGGCCAGCAATAAAAAAGGCGGCGACCCCGAAGGATCGCCGCCCTGAATGCATCCTCTGCGAGGCTCAGATGCCCATGCAGAGATACTTCATCTCCAGATAATCATCGATGCCGTACTTCGAGCCTTCGCGGCCAAGGCCGGATTCCTTAACGCCACCGAACGGCGCAACCTCGGTCGAGATGATGCCGGTATTGATGCCGACGATGCCGTATTCCAACCCTTCCGAGACCCGCCAGACACGGCTGAGGTCGCGGCTGTAGAAGTAGGAGGCGAGGCCGAACTCGGTATCGTTCGCCATCCTGATCGCCTCCTCCTCCGTCTTGAAGCGGAACAGCGGGGCGACCGGGCCGAAAGTCTCCTCGCGGGTCACCTTCATGTCAGTGGTGACATTGGCCAGCACGGTCGGCTGGAAGAAGCTGCCGCCCAGCGCGTGCCGGCTGCCGCCGACCACCACCTTGGCACCCTTGCCGAGCGCATCGGCAATATGCTCCTCCACCTTCTCCACGGCGGCCATGTCGATCAGCGGCCCCTGAACGACACCGGCCTCGAAGCCGTTGCCGACCTTCAGCTTGTTGACCGCCTCGGCCAGCTTGGCGGCGAAGGCGTCGTAGACGCCGTCCTGCACCAGCAGGCGGTTGGCACACACGCAGGTCTGGCCGGCATTGCGGTACTTGGAGGCAATCGCCCCTTCCACCGCCGCATCCAGGTCGGCATCGTCGAACACGATGAAGGGCGCGTTGCCGCCCAGTTCCATCGAAGCCTTCTTCACCGTCGCGGCGCACTGTTCCAGCAGCACCTTGCCGATCTCGGTGGAGCCGGTGAAGGTGATCTTGCGCACGATGGGGTTGCTGGTCAGCTCACCGCCGATGCCGGAGGCCGAGCCGGTGACAACGTTGAACACGCCCTTCGGCACGCCGGCACGCTCCGCCAGCTCCGCCAGGGCCAGCGCCGAATAGGGGGTGGCACTCGCCGGCTTCAGCACCACGGTGCAGCCCGCCGCCAGCGCCGGGCCGGCCTTGCGGGTAATCATCGCGGAGGGGAAGTTCCAGGGCGTGATCGCACCGACAACGCCAATAGGCTCCTTGGTCACGACGATGCGCTTGTCGGCCTGGTGGCCCGGGATGGTGTCGCCATAGACGCGCTTGCCTTCCTCGGCGAACCATTCGATGAAGCTGGCGGAATAGGCCACCTCACCCTTCGCCTCGGTCAGCGGCTTGCCCTGCTCCGCCGTCATCAGCGCCGCCAGATCGTCCTGGTTCGCCATCATCAGGTCGAACAGCTTGCGCAGGATGGTGGCACGCTCCTTCGCGGTCTTGGCGCGCCAGGCCGGGAAGGCCGCATTCGCCGCCTCGATGGCGCGGCGCGTCTCGGTGGCGCCCATCTTCGGTACCGTGCCCAGCGTCGAATTATCCGCCGGATTGGTCACCTTCAGCGTGTCGCCCTTGTCGGCATCGACCCAGGCACCGTCGATATAGCATTGCTGCCGGAACAGCTTCGGGTCTTTCAGGGGGATGGTCGTGCTCATGGGATGTTTCCTGCCTTCGCAATGGATAACCGCGCCGGCTTCTGGCCAGCGCCTGTCTTTAAGGTCGGGGCAGTATGGACCGCATGCAACCCGCCGTTAAGGGCGAAGCGCGCCCATCCGCCATGCAGGGAGGGCGGACCAAAACTGAGGCCCGCAAAAGAAAACCCCGGCCTGACGCCGGGGTTTTCCTGAATTCGCCGGTTAGGCCGATCAGTCCTCGTAGCGGCGCGAGCCACGCCCACGGCCGCCACGGCCGCGATCATTGTAGCCACCCTTGTCACCGAAGCCGCCGCGGTCACCGAAGCCGCCCCGGGCGCCATAGCCACCCCGCTCACCGCCGCCAAAACCGCCGCGGTCCCCGCCACGGTCGCGGTCGCCAAAGCCGCCACGGTCACCGAAGTTGCGGGGCTGCTCGCCATAACCGCCCCGGTCGCCGCCACGATCACCGCCATAACCGCCGCGGTCCCGGTCACCATAGCCGCCCCGGTTGCGGTCGCCATAACCGCCAGACGGGCGCGGGCGGTCACCGAAATTGGAGGAGCGGCGCGGCGCCACCGGGTCCGCCGTGCTGGTGTCCAGCTCGGAGACCTGGGAGACCTGACGCCCCTTCTGGCCCTGCTGCACCTGGCAGACGATGGTGGAGCCCTGTGGCGCATCATCGAGATTGGCCCGCTTCAGCGCGGAGATATGCAGGAAGACATCGGGGGAACCGTCCGACGGGGCAACAAAGCCATAGCCCTTCTCGGCGTTGAACCACTTCACCGTTCCGGTGATGGTGGCGTCGTCGCCACCGGCATTATAGTCACTCATCTCGTCATGCTCTTTTCGGGAGTTGGGGGCTGGCCCGCGATCCACTGCCTCAACGCTGTTCCGGCGATGCCTCTGTCCCTCGGGCCTGGAAGTTCATTGGCTGGACCCTGTCCGAGCGCGCGATACTTCCTTTTTAGGATGACTCGAAATTGGCGTTTCCCGCGCAATTCCGCAACTGATTTTAACCGTGTTTTCCACAAGACAAGAGGGGCGCCCGGAAATCCGCCATTTTCTCTTTTCTCCGGCTTTGCGGTTGGGCTATATGGAACCGCTATTTCAGGGCGGGCGCCCGCCATGTTTGATAACCCAGCCTCATTGGGAATAAGGGGAAGACAGCGTCATGACGATGGATACCGAAACCAAGCGCCATCAGGAAATCTACGGCGGCTTCGTGAAGTTCTTCACCTATTCGACCGTCGCCGTGATCATCTCGCTGGCGCTGATGGCGATCTTCCTGGTCTGAACGACCGCCGGAAGGAACAAAAAAGGCCGGGGAAATCCCCGGCCTTTTCTTTTTGCCTGAAGTCCGCGTCAGCCGACGATTTCGGTCTGCGCGAAGAAATAGGCAATCTCGATGGCCGCGTTCTCAGCCGAGTCGGAGCCATGCACCGAGTTGGCCTCGATCGATTCGGCGAAATCCTTGCGGATGGTGCCATCGGCGGCATTGGCCGGGTTGGTGGCGCCCATGATCTCGCGGTTCTTCACCACGGCGTTCTCGCCTTCCAGCACCTGAACCACCACCGGGCCGGAAATCATGAAGGAGACGAGGTCGTTGAAGAACGGACGCTCCTTGTGCACGGCATAGAAGCCCTCGGCCTGGGCCTTGGTCAGCTGCACGCGCTTCTGCGCGACGATGCGCAGGCCATTATCCTCGAAACGGGCATTGATCTTGCCCGTCAGGTTGCGGCGGGTAGCGTCCGGCTTGATGATCGACAGGGTGCGTTCGGTGGCCATGTGAGTCGCTCCAGAAGGCTTATGGGATGAACAGGTGGCGGGGTTATAGCCGGCGTGCTGCGTTGCGGCAACAGGCAGCTTCAGGCCGCCTTCTCCCAGCCGCCCTGCTCCTTCTGCCGCCAGTAAGCCAGCTCGTGCCCGGCCGCCTTCAGCGCCTTCCAGCGCGCCCGCGCCGCCGTCAGCGCCTCCTGGTCGCGGCCATCGAACATGTCGTGGCAGCGCTCATATTCTTCCAGCTTCTCCGACACCGCGCCATCGGTCAGGAACAGATAGGCGGCCTCGTTCGGATTCTCGTCTGTCTCGGTCAGCCAGATCGGCTGTTCTGCAGGGTTACCGTCCTTCGCATTGCCATGCGGCAGGAAGCTGTCGTCGCGATAGCTCCACAGATGCTGGGTCAGCGCCTCGACACGCTCCGGCGAGCCGGCCATGACCACGGCGCGCTTGCCGCGCTCCTGCACCTTTTCCAGCAGCTTCGGCAACTCATCCTCAAGGCCGCTGCGCTGCAGGTGATAGAACCAGATCGTTGCCATCGCTTCCCGTCCTACATCCGGAACACGCCGAACCGGGTCGGCTCGATGGGGCGGTTCAGCGCTGCCGACAGGCCGAGGCCCAGCACCGTGCGTGCCTCCGCCGGATCGACGATGCCATCGTCCCACAGCCGGGCGCTGGCATAATACGGGTGCCCCTGCTCCTCATACTGGCGTCGGATCGGCGCCATGAATTCTTCCTGCTCCTCGGCCGGCCAGTCAGTGCCGGCAGCCTCGAAATTATCTCGCTTCACCTGCGCCAGCACATTTGCCGCCTGCTCCCCGCCCATGACGGAGATGCGGGCATTCGGCCACATCCACAGGAAGCGCGGGCCGAAGGCGCGGCCGCACATGCCGTAATTGCCGGCACCGAAGCTGCCACCCAGGATCATCGTCAGCTTCGGCACCTGGGCGCAGGAAACCGCCGTCACCAGCTTGGCGCCATCTTTGGCGATGCCGCCGGCCTCATACTTCCGGCCGACCATGAAGCCGGTGATGTTCTGCAGGAAAATCAAGGGGATGCCGCGCTGGGCGCAGAGTTCGATGAAATGCGCGCCCTTCTGCGCCGATTCCGAGAACAGGATGCCGTTATTGGCGACGATGCCGACCGGACATCCGTACAGATGCGCGAAGCCCGTGACCAGCGTGGCGCCATAGAGTTGCTTGAACTCATCGAACTCACTGCCATCGACGAGGCGGGCAATGACCTCGCGCACGTCATAGGGCCGGCGCAAATCCGCCGGTACCACGCCATAGAGCTCGGCGGGGTCATAGAGCGGCTCGCGCGGTTCGCGCATCGCCAGATTGGGCTGCTTCACGCGATTCAGATTGCCGACGATGCGCCGGGCAATGGCCAGCGCATGCGCATCGTTCTGAGCGTAATGGTCGGTCACGCCGGAGGTGCGGGAATGCACATCGGCGCCGCCCAGTTCCTCCGCCGTCACCACCTCGCCGGTGGCCGCCTTCACCAGCGGCGGGCCGCCCAGGAAGATCGTCCCCTGCCCCTTCACGATGATGCTCTCGTCCGACATGGCCGGCACATAGGCGCCGCCCGCCGTGCAGCTGCCCATCACCACGGCGATCTGCGGGATGCCGGCGGCGGACAGGGTCGCCTGGTTGTAGAAGATGCGGCCGAAATGATCGCGGTCGGGGAACACCTCATCCTGGTTCGGCAGGTTGGCGCCGCCGGAATCGACCAGATAGAGGCAGGGCAGGTTGTTCTCCCGCGCGATTTCCTGCGCGCGCAGATGCTTCTTCACCGTCATCGGGTAATAGGTGCCGCCCTTCACCGTGGCGTCGTTGGCGACGATGACGCATTCCTGACCGGACACCCGGCCAATGCCGGTGACGATGCCTGCCGCCGTGATGTCCCCGCCATACATGCCGTAGGCGGCAAACTGCGACAGCTCCAGGAAGGGCGAACCGACATCCAGCAGCCCACGCACCCGGTCGCGCGGCAGCAGCTTGCCACGCGACAGATGCCGCTCCCGTGCCTTCTCGCCGCCGCCCTGCTTGATGTGCTGAACCTTGGCGTGCAGGTCATCGACCAGCGCGCGCATCGCCGCCTCATTCTCGCGGAACGCGTCGCTGCGGGGGCTGATCTGGCTCTTCAGGATGGTCATAGGGCCTTGCTCACCAGCCGCCGGTCGCCAGCCAGCGTTCCAGATGGTCCATACGGTCATTGCCCCAGAACGGCTCGCCATCAACGATGAAATAGGGCGCGCCGCAAACGCCGGCGGCCACCGCCTCCTCATTGGCGAGGCGCAGCTTCTCCTTGATCTCCGGGTTCTGGCAGGCGGCCAGCGCCGCGCCCCGGTCGATGCCCAGCTTCGCCGCGACATCGGCAGCGGCATCGGGCGAATTCACTGCCACGGCCTCCTGGAAGGCGGTCGAGAACACCGCCTTGGCATAGGCGTTGGCCCGCGCCGGATCATCCTGCGCCAGCCAGTAGAACAGCCGCGAGGGCGCTACGGCGGCGAAGGGAAAGCTGGACGGCAGCCGGAAATCCGCGCCCAGCAGGCGGGCGGTGCGCGCGAGGTCGCGCTTCACATAATCGCCCTTCAGCGGCTGGTCGAGCAGCGGCACATTGCCGGTGGTCTTGAACACCACACCCAGCAGCACCGGCTTCCAGATAACCGTGCGCTCATACAGCTTCGCCACCTCATCGATGCGCAGGCTGGCGAGATAGGCATAGGGCGAGGAGAAGTCGAAATAAAATTCGACCGGCGGTTTCGCGGCATCGGACATTAGGATTCCTCCTGACTTTCTTTTTTCATTTTGTCATTGCCGGGCTTGACCCGGCAATCCAGGAGCTGTGGGCCGAAACGATGCAGGCAGAGCACCGCCCCTGGATGCCCGGATCAAGTCCGGGCATGACAGAAACCAATACATCACGCCGCCGCCAGCGCGCGGGAGATCACCAGCCGCTGGATGTCGGAGGTGCCCTCATAGATCTGGCAGACCCGCACATCGCGGTAGATGCGCTCGACCGGGAAATCCTCCAGATAGCCGTAGCCGCCATGAATCTGGATAGCGTCGGAGCAGACCTTCTCCGCCATTTCGGAGGCGAACAGCTTGGCCATCGCCGCCTCTGTCAGGCAGGGCTCCCCGGCATCGCGCTTCTGGGCCGCATTCAGCACCAGCAGGCGTGCTGCCTCGATCTGTGTCGCCATGTCGGCCAGCCGGAAGCCCACCGCCTGATGCTCGATGATCGGCTTGCCGAAGCTCTGCCGTTCCTTCGCGTAAGCCAGTGCCGCCTCATAGGCCGCGCGCGCCATGCCGACCGACTGCGCGGCGATGCCGATGCGACCGCCCTCCAGATTGGACAGCGCGATCCGGTAGCCCTCGCCCGGCTGGCCCAGCATCAGGTCCGGCGTCAGGCGCATCTCCTCGAACAATATCTGGCAGGTGTCGGAGGCATGCTGGCCCAGCTTCCGCTCCACGCTGGCGACCCGGTAGCCGTCGGTCTTCGTCGGCACGATGAAGGCCGAGATGCCCTTCTTGCCAGCCTCCGGGTCGGTGACGGCGAAGACGATGGCGATGTCAGCCCGGTTGCCCGAGGTAATGAATTGCTTGGTGCCGTTCAGCACCCAGTGATTGCCGTCCAGCCGCGCCCGCGTGCGGATGGAGGAGGCATCGCTGCCGGCCTGCGGCTCGGTCAGGCAGAAGGCGGCCAGCATCTCGCCGCGCGCCAGCGGGCCGAGGAAGCGTTGCTTCTGCTCCTGCGTGCCGAAACGCAGGATCGGCATGCAGCCGACCGAGTTGTGGACGCTCATGATGGTGGAGCAGGAACCATCGCCAGCCGCCACCTCCTCCAGCGCCAGCGCATAGGCGACATTATCGGTCGCCGCCCCGCCCCATTCCTCGGGCACCAGCATGCCCATCAGGCCAAGTGCCCCCATCTCGGCCACGGCCTCGGCGGGGAATTCATGCTCGCGGTCCCAGCGGGCGGCGTTGGGCAGCAGCTTCTCGCGCGCGTATTGGCGCGCGGTGTCGCGCACCATCCGCTCGTCCTCGGCGAGCTGGCCTTCCAGCAGCAGCGGGTCTTGCCAGTCGAACTTGCCCCATTTGCGCGGCTTATGCGCGGCCCCGGC
>NZ_JAKUSO010000010.1:40933-68994 GCF_022449305.1 Oceanibaculum sp.
TGGTCAGAATCTTCTGGCGCGCGATATCCCGCGCCATATCGCGGATCATCCGCTGCTCTTCGCTCAACCGCATGCCGCCCTCCCCACCGGCCTTTCCCCTACCAGGGGAATTCGGCCCCGTCATAGTTGAAGAACTTGCCGGTCTTGCCGATGTCCAGACCGCCGATCACCTTGCGCAGGCCGGTGACGCTCTCGCCCGTGGTGATGTCCGCCCCGGCACCGCCCATGTCGGTCTTCACCCAGCCCGGATGGAATACGGCGCAGGTGACGCCGCGATCCTTCAGCTCCAGCGCCAGGCAGCTGACCGCCATGTTCAACGCCGTCTTGGAGGAGCGGTAGAAGGCACTGCCGCCGCCATTCAGCGTGATCGAGCCCATGCGTGAGCTGATGAACGCCATGATCTTGCGGTCCGACGCCTCGACATGCGGCAGAAAGGCCTGAGCAACACGCAGCGGGGCGATGCTGTTCACCACCATCACCTCCTCCCACGCCTTGAAGTCCCACTCGCCGATGGCGAAGCCGCGCGGGCCGGAAATGCCGGCATTGTTCAGCAGCACATCAATCTTTACACCCTTCAGCTTTGCCGCCAGCGCGGCGACGGAAGCATCATCGGTTACCTCCAGCGCCTCGACCTGGACGCCGGGAACCGCCTTCAGCTCGCCGGCCTTGCCGGGGTCACGGGCGGTGGCGATGACCTTCCAGCCATCGGCGGCGTACTGCCTGGCGAATTCCAGCCCGATGCCACGATTGGCGCCGGTGATCAGAACGGTCGGCATGATCTTCTCCCCTGGTTTCCGGTAGGACCGCCCTGTTCACTCGCCTTCGGGGCGCTGGATGATGGCGGTCGTCTCGATCTCGATCTTGATTTTGGGATCGATGAACTGCGCGACAACCGTGGTGTTGGCCGGGCGGCACTCCGCGCACCATTTGCCGACGATGGGCGCCACAGTCTCGAAATAGGACGGATCGCCCAGATAGATGACGATGCGCACGAGGTCCGCCATCTTGGAGCCGGCCTCGACCAGCGCCTTGTCGATATTGCGGAAGCACTGCTCGGTCTGCTCAACGAGATCGTCGGAGATCGACATTTTCGCATAGTCGAAGCCGGTGGTGCCCGAGACATAGACCCAGTCGCCATGGATGACGGCGCGGCTGTAGGAGCAGAGCTTCTCGAAGCTAGAACCGGAGGAAATGCGGCGGCGTGTCATGCTGGCCTCTATCGGGTTTCGTTGAACAGTTCGCGGCCGATCAGCATGCGGCGGATTTCCGAGGTGCCCGCCCCGATCTCATAGAGCTTGGCGTCGCGCAGCAGCCGGCCGGTGGGATAGTCGTTGATATAGCCGTTGCCGCCAAGACACTGAATCGCCTCCAGCGCCATCCAGGTCGCCTTCTCGGCGGCGTAGAGGATGCAGCCCGCCGCATCCTTCCGTGTGACCTCGCTGCGGTCGCAGGCCTTCGCCACCGCATAGACATAGGCCTTGCTGGCATTCATCGTCGTGTACATGTCTGCCAGCTTGCCCTGCATCAGCTGGAATTCGCCGATGGATTTGCCGAACTGCTTGCGTTCATGCACATAGGGCACGACCACATCCATGCAGGCCTGCATGATACCAAGCGGCCCGGCGGCCAGCACCGCGCGCTCGTAATCCAGCCCGCTCATCAGCACGCGCACGCCGCCATTCAGCTGGCCCAGCACATTCTCCTCCGGCACCTCGCAATCCTGGAACACCAGCTCGCAGGTGTTGGAGCCGCGCATGCCCAGCTTGTCCAGCTTCTGCGCGGTGGTGAAGCCCTTCATCCCCTTCTCGATCAGGAAGGCGGTGATGCCATGCTGCGCCTTCTCCGGGTCGGTCTTGGCGTAGACCACCAGCGTATCGGCATCCGGGCCGTTGGTGATCCACATCTTGCCGCCATTCAGGATGTAGCGGTCGCCTTTCTTCTCCGCCTTGGTGCGCATCGAAACCACATCGGAGCCGGCCCCCGGCTCGCTCATCGCCAGCGCGCCGACATTCTCGCCAGAGATCAGCTTCGGCAGATATTTGCGCTTCTGCTCCTCCGTGCCGTTCAGCCGTATCTGGTTCACGCAGAGGTTTGAATGCGCACCGTAGCTCAGGCCAACCGAGGCCGAGGCGCGGGAGATTTCCTCCATCGCCACGCAATGTTCCAGATAGCCCATGCCGGCGCCGCCATATTCCTCGCCGACGGTGATACCCAGCACGCCGAGGTCGCCCATCTTGCGCCACAGATCCATCGGGAACTGGTTGTCGCGGTCGATATCGGCGGCGCGCGGAGCAATCTCGTCGGCCGCAAAGCCGCGCACCTGGTCGCGCATCATCTCGGCAGTCTCGCCCAGGTCGAAATTCAGCCCAGGCAGATCATTGGGGATGCTCATGGTTCCTCCCGGATTGGCTCTTGTCGGCCCGCCCCTCCATGAGACGCGGCCTTAATCATCAAATCAAGCGCATCCCATCAGGCGCGCTCGCCGCGTTCGGACGGGTTCAGCAGCATCAGCGTACTGAGCGAGGTGGCGACCAGCTTCTCCCGGCCTTCCTTCAGCGCGAAGACATCGGCCTGCGCGATGACGAGACGACGCCCCGGCTTCACGATACGACCGCGCGCCGCCAGCACCTCGCCAACGCCCGGCGAGACCAGGTTCAGCTTGTATTCCACCGTCAGGATCGACTGGTCCGCCGCCGCTGCCGTATAGCTGGCGAAGCCGCAGGCATTGTCGGCAATGGCGCCCACAACGCCGCCATGGAAGAAGCCGTCATGCTGCGTCAGGTCGGCGCGCCAGGGCAGGCTGATCTCGCAGGCACCGGGCGACAGTTCCGTCATCTCCGCGCCGATGAAATGCATGAAGGGCTGGCCGTCGAAGGCCTGCCTGACCCGCGCCTGATAGTCGGGATCGCTGATCGCGACCTGCATGGACGCCTCCCTGAGTGTCTTTTGGGGAAGCGTAATCCTGCCTTACGCGCGCGTCAATCAATCGGCGGCATCGAGCAGACGGTCGGTGCAGGCGGCCTCCAGCCGGTCCAGCTCGTCCAGGATGGCATCGATATCGTCGCGCTGCCGGCGCAGGAGGGCTCGGCGTTCGCGGATCTTGCCGACCAGATGGCGCAACTGCGCCCCCTCGCCGCTCTCCGGATCGTAGAGGCTGAGGATTTCCTTGATTTCCGTAACAGAAAAGCCGAGCCGTCGGCCCCGCAAGATCAGCTTCAGGCGAACCCGGTCGCCAGCGGAATAGACCCGCCTGTTGCCGCGCCGCGCCGGTGCCAGCAGCCCTTCCTGCTCATAGAAGCGGATAGCCCGGTGGGTGACGCCAAATTCCTCGGCCAGCTGCGCGATACTGAAGCTCTCAAACATGCCTCAGCGTTGCATAGATTTACGCATAGGTAAAGTTATGCCAGAACAAGGCCCAGATGCTCCGCCACCGGCAGGAAATCCCGGTCATCCTGCAGCAGTGGCGTACCGGTACTGATGCAATAGGCACCGATCAGCAGGTCGATGGTCTTGCGGATGGTGATGCCACGGCGGCGCAGGCCGCGATACTGGGCCGCCGCCAGAATTGCCCGCTCCGGCGTCACGAGGTCGAGGACGATCAGCGCCGTCAGTGCCCGCTCGGCGCGCTGCGCATCCGCCTCGGTCCGGAAACCCTGCAGCACCTCGCACAGCATCAGATCGCCGATGGCGATATCGTCCGTCTCGATATAGGCCCGCAGACGCTCCACCGCCGGAGTCAGCCGACCGTTGAAGAAGTCGATCCAGACCGAGCTATCGACCAGAATCATCCGGTGCGGCGTTCCGAACGGCTGTCGTCGAGATCGCCGTCCCACGGCAACATGCCCCGGAGCGCCAGCAGATCACGCTGCTTCTTGCGCCGGATCAGCAGGCGCAGCGCTTCCTCCACGGTCGCCTTCTTGGTCGGCAAGGCCGCAGCGGCCATGGCCTCCACCATCAGGGCGTCGTCTATATCGATATTCGTGCGCATGATCGCCCCCTATGTGTATGAACACCTCATATTATACACATTAGACGAGGCACAGCAAAGCACGCCCATCAGAGCACGAAGGCCGCTGCCAGCCCCAGGAAGGCGAAGAAGCCGATCACATCGGTGACGGTGGTGAGGAACACCGAGGACGCGACCGCCGGGTCGATCTTCAGCCGCTCTAGGCCGATGGGGATGAGCGCGCCGGACAGGCCGGCAACCAGCATGTTGATGACCATGGCGGCGGCGATCACCGCGCCGATCAGCGGTTCGAACCAGAAGGCGGCTATGGCGCCGATCAGCACGGCGAACAGCACACCGTTCAGCAGGCCGACCAATGCTTCCTTCCAGATCACCCGCAAGGCGTTGGAGGTGCTGAGGTCGCGCATGGCGAGCGCGCGCACCACGACGGTGACGGTCTGGGTGCCGGCATTGCCCCCCATCGAGGCGACGATGGGCATAAGGACGGCCAGCGCCACCACCTGCGCGATGGTCGCCTCGAAGATGGCAATGACGCCCGAGGCCATGATGGCCGTACCGAGATTGATGAGCAGCCACAGGAAACGCTGCTTGGTGGTTTCCAGCACATTGCTCTGAAGGTCGGATTCGGACACGCCGCCCAGGCGCAGGATATCCTCCTCCGCCTCCTCATCGACGATATCGACCACGTCATCGACCGTGACCCGGCCCAGCAGCCGCCCGCTGTCATTCACCACCGGGGCGGAGACCAGCCCGTACTGGCGGAACAGATGGGCCACCTCCTCCTGCGGGGTTTCGGCCTGCAGCCGAACGAAGTCGCCCGACATGATGTCGCGCAGCCTTATGGGCCGCTTGTTGTGCAGAAGCTTGCCCAGCGAGACGAGGCCGATGGGGCGGAAGCGCGGATCGACCACGAAGATTTCGTAGAAATCGTCCGGCAGGTTCGGGTTGGTGCGCATGAAGTCGATGGTCTGGCCGACCGTCCAGTGCGACGGCACGGCCACCAGCTCACGCTGCATCAGGCGGCCGGCAGAATATTCCGGGAAGGTGAGGCCTTCCTCCAGCAGGGCGCGGCCGGTCGGCTCCACCGCCTCCAGGATCGCCTGCTTCTCCGCGTCTTCCAGATCCTCAATGATGGCAATAGCGTCGTCGGAATCCAGCTCCGCGATAGCGCGCCCCACCGCCTCCGGCCCCAGAATTTCGATGACGTCGTCGCGGACATTCTCGTCCAGATAGGGCAGGACTTCCGGGTCGAACCCCTCGCGCAGCACCTCCAGCAGGATCGCGCGCTGCTCGTAGGACAGCCGCTCCAGAAGGTCGGCTAGGTCGGCGGCGTGCAGGCGCCTGGCCAGCTTGCCGGCCTTCTTCAGCTTCTCCTCGTCGATCGCCTTGGCGACCTTGCGCTCCAGCTTCGGCGTCAGCACAAAGCGCTTCAGCGTTTCCAGGGAAACCGTCGGTGGTGCTGCCTCATCCTGAACGGTGGCGGCAGTTTCGGCGGCCTGCCCGCCCGGCACCGTCTCGTCCCTGGCCTCTTCCTCTTCCGCCTCTGCCTCGGCAAGCGCTTCCAGCGCCTCCTCGGCTTCCAGCGCGGCGTCGGTCGCCTCGGCGGACAGGGTGGACGGGCCGTCCTCCGGCTCATGCGGCGGCTGGACCGCCTCGGGCGGCGGGACAGCGGCGGTCATGGTCTCGGCCAGCGTATCGACATCCGGCGCGGCGGACTGGCCGGCCGGCTGCTCTTCGCGCTTCTGGTCGGGTTCCGTCATTCGCCACCTCCGGCGCCGGATCGGTCTCGCCCTCTTGAGGGCGGCTCTGGGTTCGTGTCGCTTCTAGTACAATCCCGTCAGTGCATCTACCGCAGGGCCGTCAGACATAGACGCCGTGCGCCTCGGCCCCCTGGGCATCGACCACGGCAAGGGCCGACATGTTCACGATGCCACGCACCGTGACCGAGGGGGTCAGGATATGCGCCGGCAGGGCAGACCCCAGCAGGATCGGCCCGACCGACAGACCCTCGCCCAGTACCTTCAGCAAGTTGAAGGAGATGTTGGCCGCATCAAGGGTCGGCAGGATGAAAAGATTGGCCGCGCCCTGCAACCGCGAATTCGGGAAGATGCGGCTGCGGATCGCCTCGGAGACGGCGGCATCGCCATGCATCTCGCCCTCGACCTCCAGGCCGGGCGCCATCCGCATCAGCAGCTGCAACGCCTCGCGCATCTTGATCGCCGAATCGGTCTGGTGGCTGCCGAAGCTGGAATGGGAGAGCAGCGCCACCTTCGGCTCGATGCCGAAGCGGCGCACCTCGGCGGCGGCCAGCACGGCCAGTTCGGCGATCTCCTCGGCGGTCGGGTCCGGCGTTACATAGGTATCGGCCAGGAAATAGACACCCTTGGAGAGGATCAGCATGTTCAGCGCCGACATCTGGCGCACGCCGTCGGCCTTGCCGATCAGGTCGGTGATGTGGCGCAGATGGTCGTCATAGCGGCCAACCGTGCCGCAGATCATGGCATCCGCTTCGCCGCGCTTCAGCATCAGCGTGGCAATGACGGTCTGGCGCGTGCGCACCACGGTGCGGGCATAGTCCGGCGAGACGCCCTTGCGCTCCATGATCTGGTGGTAGAGCTTCCAGTAATCGGGATAGCGCGGGTCGCTCTGCGGGTTCACCACCTCGACATTCTCGCCCGGCACCAGCTTCAGCCCCATGCGCTTGATGCGGGTCTCCAGCACTTCCGGCCGCGCGATCAGGATCGGATGGCCGATCTTGTCCTCGATCATCTGCTGGGCGGCGCGCAGCACGCGCTCATCCTCGCCCTCCGCGAAGACGACGCGCTTCGGATTCTCGCGCGCCCGGTCGAACACCGGCTTCATGGCAAGACCGGAGCGGAAGACGAACTGCGTCAGCTTTTGCCGGTAGGCCTCGAAATCCGGGATCGGGCGCCGCGCCACGCCGGATTCCATCGCCGCCTTGGCAACGGCTGGGGCAATCTCCACGATCAGGCGCGGATCGAACGGTTTGGGGATGATGTAGTCCGCACCGAACACCAGCTCCTGGTCGCTGTAGGCGGCGGCCACAACGTCCGACGGCTCCGCCATGGCGAGGTCGGCGATGGCCTTCGCGCAGGCGATCTTCATCTCCTCATTGATGACCGTGGCGCCGACATCCAGCGCGCCCCGGAAGATGAAGGGGAAGCACAGGACGTTGTTCACCTGGTTCGGGAAGTCGCTGCGCCCGGTCGCCATGATGGCATCGGGGCGGACCGCCTTCACCTCGTCCGGCATGATCTCCGGCGTCGGGTTGGCCAGCGCCATGATGATCGGCCGGTCGGCCATCTTCGCCACCATCTCCGGCTTCAGCACGCGCGGCGCGGAGAGGCCGAGGAACACGTCGGCGCCCTCGATCACCTCGGCAAGCGTGCGCGCGTCGGTCGCCTGGGCATAGCGTGCCTTGTACTTGTCCATCAGTTCGTTGCGGCCTTCATGGACCACGCCGACGATGTCGGTCAGCGTCACATTCTCCCGCCGCACGCCCATATGGACCAGCAGATCGACGCAGGCCAGCGCCGCCGCACCAGCGCCGGAGGTGACCAGCTTCACATCCTCGAACTTCTTGCCGACCACGCGCAGCCCGTTGAACACGGCGGCGGCAACGATGATGGCGGTGCCGTGCTGGTCGTCATGGAAGACCGGAATCTTCATGCGCTCGCGCAGCCGGCGCTCCACCTCGAAGCACTCCGGCGCCTTGATGTCCTCAAGGTTGATGCCGCCGAAGGTCGGCTCCAGGCTGGCGATGATGTCCACCAGCTTGTCAACATCCAGCTCGTCGATCTCGATATCGAACACATCGATGCCGGCGAACTTCTTGAACAGCACGCCCTTGCCTTCCATCACCGGCTTGGAGGCCAGCGGTCCGATGGCGCCCAGCCCCAGCACCGCCGTGCCGTTGGTGACGACGCCGACGAGGTTGCCGCGCGCGGTCAGGCTGAAGGCCTCCTCCGGATCGTCCACGATGGCATTGCAGGCTACCGCCACGCCCGGCGTATAGGCCAGCGCAAGGTCGCGCGCCGTCGCCACCGGCTTGGTCGAGGTGACCTGGATCTTCCCCGGTACCGGATTGCGGTGATAGTCGAGCGCGGCTTCGCTGAAATCGTCGGCCATTCTGTTCCCCGATGTCTGGTCCGCCTGGATCATAGCCAAGAAAAAGGCCCGCGGAAGGTCCGGCGGGCCGTTTCTTACCAAAAATGGTGCGGTCGAGAAGACTCGAACTTCCACCCGATTTCTCGGACAGCGACCTCAACGCTGCGCGTCTACCAATTCCGCCACGACCGCATATCTAAGAAAGGCGTTTCCGCCTTTGAGGTAATGTCAACGCCGCCGGGAAAGCAAGCCTTGCCAAACGGTGCGCGCGGACATACCAAATCCCGAGGGGCACCGCAAGGCGCGTTCGCCCCGAACCCATGTTTTTCCGTCCGATAGGTGCCCCGTGCCCGACGGCTCGCTCTCCACTGCTTCCCAGATTGCCACCCCGGAATGGCGCGTCAGCGACCTGCCGGTTGCCTATCCCGAGGCGCTGGCCGAAATGGATGTCCGCGTGAAGGCGATCCGCGAGGGCAGCGCGCCGGAGCTGCTGTGGCTGCTGGAGCACCCGCCGCTCTATACCGCCGGCACCAGCGCCCGGCGGGAAGACCTGCTGGAACCCGACCGTTTCCCGGTCTATGAGGCCGGGCGCGGCGGCCAGTACACCTATCACGGGCCGGGCCAGCGCATCGTCTATGCCATGCTGGACCTGAAGCAGCGCAATCCGGATGTGCGCTGCTATGTTCACGCGCTGGAGGAATGGGTGATCCGTGCGCTCGCCCGCTTCAACGTGACCGGTGAGCGCCGCGAGGGACGCGTCGGCATCTGGGTCGTGCGGCACGATCTGGGCCTGCCGATGCGCGAGGACAAGATCGCCGCCATCGGCGTGCGCGTGCGGCACTGGGTGACTTTCCACGGCCTGTCGATCAATGTCGAGCCGGAGCTGTCGCACTTCCAGGGCATCGTGCCCTGCGGCATCGCCCAACATGGCGTCACCAGCCTGGTCGATCTGGGCCTGCCGGTGACGATGGAAGATCTGGACGTTGCCCTGCGCGATACCTTCGACGAGGTGTTCGGCGCCGACACGAAGCTCTGCCAGAAAGCCTAGGCGGCACCGTCCAGCGCGCGGATCAGCCGGTCCACCTCATCCGCCGTGTTGTAATGCACCATGCTGACCCGGACGACGCCGTCCTCGCGGTCCAGCCCCAGCGCCTCGACGCAGCGCGGCGCGTAGAAATTTCCGTTCCGCGCGGCGATCTTGTGCGGTAGCAGGCCGCGCGTGACTTCAAGCGAGGACTTGCCCTCCACCGTGAAGCTGATGGTCGGCGCGCGCCTTGCCGGATCGGCAGTGCGCTGGCCGATCACCCGGATATCCTTCCGCGCGGTCAGATAGTCCAGCAGCCGCGCGGCCAGCGCCTCCTCCTGCCCGGCAAACAGATCGAACACGGCGGCTGAGCGCTTCTGGAAGCTGTTCTCCGATGCCGGGAAATGATGCGCATGAACGGCGTCCAGGTAATCGGCGATGCCGGCCAGCGCCGCCACGTCCGGCTGGTTCTTGCCGCCCGGCGCCAGGTGATAGGGCACGCTGCCGGCGATGAAATCATGATTCTGGTTCTCCGCCTTCGCCAGCAGCTCATGCCGGCCATAGAGCAGCGCCTGATGCGGGCCGTAGGTCTTGTAGAGGCTGAAGACGTAGAAATCGACATCGAGCGCCTTCATGTCCAGCGCCCGGTGCGGCGCATAGGCGACACCATCGACGAAGATCAGCGCGCCGGCCTCATGCACCATCCGGGCAATCGCCGGGATGTCGTTGATGGTGCCGACGATGTTGGAGCAATGGGTGACGCAGACCAGCCGGGTCTTCCCGTTCAGAAGCGCCTGCAGGGCCGGCAGTTCCAGCTCGCCCGTCTCCGGGTCAATACGCCATTCCCGGATCGTCGCTCCACTCGCCGCCGCCAGCCTTCGCCAGGCGCCGACATTGCATTCATGATCCTGGTTGGTGACGATGATCTCGTCACCGGGGCCGAACCAGCCGCGCATCGCCTGCGCCAGCACATAGGTCAGCTGCGTCGCCGACGGGCCGATGACGATCTCGTCCGACCTTGCGTTCACCCATTCCGCCATCAGGTCCGCCGCCGCGGCCACCGCCTGGGTGGCGCGGCGCGACAGATCATATTCCGCGCCATGCTGCACCCGCATGGTGGAGAGATAGCGGCTCATCCGGTCCACCACCGCCTGCGGCACATAGGAGCCGCCGGCATTTTCGAAGAAGGCCCAGGGGCCGGCCTCGGGGTCGGAAAAGCTGGGAAACTGGCGGCGGACGAAATCGAGGTCGAGGGGGGTCAAGTGCGGCTCCCGGTTCAAGTGCTATGCCTTTGCGGCTTCATCAGGCAAGCTAGGGACCGGATGCAGGCAAAGTCAATCGACGGGGCGGCATGAGCGAACATGACTGGATGCGGCTGGTCTATCTGACCCTGCTGCTGGCCTTTCTGGCGCCGGCCTTCTATTACCGCCGGCGCCTGAAATCCGATTTCTGGAAGGATGCGATCATCTGGATCGCGCTGGGCGGCGTGCTGGTCGGCGGCTACCTGCTGTTCCTGGGGTGAGGTTCTGTTCCTCCCCCGATGCCCTTCGAGACGCCCGCTGAAAGGGGCTCCTCAGGGCGAGGGCATGGTTGGAATAACGCCCGCGCCCCAAACTCTTTTCAGCCTCTGACGGTGCCTCCTGGTGACCTCATGCTGAGGAGGGCCGCCAAGGCACTTGGAGGCCCGTCTCGAAGCATAGGGCGACCTGCTCCCTATCCCCGCCCACGCTCGTCCGTATCCGGGCCGATGCCCATGCCCAGCATGGATTGCAGGCCGATGGCCTGGCTGGTGGTGGCGCCCAGGCTCTTCACCAGCGTCAGCACCAGCGCGCGGATGAAGGGGTTGGCATCCTCCAGCAGCTTCCAGAACACCTTCTCGGTGACCACGGCGCAGATGCAATCCTCGGCGGCGCGCACGCTGGCCTTGTGCTTGCGCCGCTCGATCAGGGCCATTTCGCCGAAGATGGCCCCCGTCTCCAGCCGGGCGATCATCAACTCGCGGCCATTCACCGTGCGGAACACCACGACCGAGCCCTTCTCCACCACATAGGCGGCATCGGCGCGCGTGCCCTCATGCACGATGACCGTGCCCTTGGAGAAGCTGTGGCCCTCGAAGGCGTCCATGGCGGCTCCTAGCGGCCCTCGAAGTCCGGCGTGGCCTTGGCCAGGAAGGCCTTGTAGCCGGTCTGGAAATCCTGCGTGTCGAAAGCGGCATAGCCTTCCGCGATCTCCGCCTCGGTCAGCGGCGCGGCCTGCTCCAGCCGGCGGGCGAACTTCTTGTGCCAGCGGTTGACCAGCGGCGCGCCGGCGACAATGCGGGAAACGCTCTCGGCTACCGTCGCATCGATCTCGGCATCCGGCACGACCCGGTTCACCAGCCCCTTCTCCTTCGCCTCCGCCGCGCCGAACACCCGCGCCTCATAGAGGATTTCCAGTGCGTTGGTCTTGCCGACCAGGCCGATCAGCGCGGCGATCTCGCTATAGCCCATGGTCAGGCCCAGCTTGTTCACCGGCACGCCGAAGCGGCTGCTTTCCTGGCAGATGCGCATGTCGGCAAGGCACGCGATCTCCAGCCCGCCGCCGACGCAGATGCCCTTCACCTTCACCACCACCGGATGCGGGCAGTCAGCAATCGCCTCCATCGCCCCATCCATCAGCTTGCCGTACTCGGCGGCCTGCGCGGCGCTGGCGCGCGCCGTCTCGAACTCCGAGATATCGGCGCCGGGGCAGAAGGCGCGCTCCCCCGCCCCGGTCAGCACGACGCAGCGCACGGACGGGTCCGCCGAAACCTCATGGAAGGCATCGCGTACGCCGATCCACATCGCCCGGTTCAGCGCGTTCAGCTTGTCCGCCCGGTTCAGCGTGATGGTGGCGACGGCGCCGTCGCGGTCCAGCAGGACGACCGGATCGGTTGCGGTGGACATGGCGGTTTCCTCTTTTCTTTCGGATGCTTGCCCCGATGCTAGCCGCTTTCAGCCCTTCGGCAAATCGCTATAGCCGCATACCCGGTGCCGCACCGCATAGTCCGGCGCCATCTCGCCAATCGGGGCGATGTCCCAGCTCCATTCGGTGCCGCCCGCCGGCAGAGAAAGCCCATAGAGCGGGTCGATCTCGCCGATCACCCCGCCCTGCGGGTCCAGCACGATGCGCTTCACGTCGGTGACGAGGCACACCCGCCCCGGCAGGCGGCGCAGCCAGTCGAGATGCGCGCGCACCAGCCCGGCGGCGAAGGCGTCGGTCTGCTCCTCCGTCTGGCCCAGCCTTTCCAGCTGGCTAACCGGCACATAGGCTAGCTGCGACATCAGATTGAGGGAGATCACCAGATCGGCGCCGCGCACCGCCGGCAGATCGGGCGGCGATGGCGGCTCCATGCCGGGGGATGGCCGCCCGCCGAGGCCGGTCAGGTCGGCATCCAGCAGCGTAAGACGCGGGGTCAGCGCGGCGCGCAGCCTGACCCGCCAGGGATGCGCGACATCGACCAGCACGACCCGGCGGAACGTCGCCAGAAGATCGCCCAGCGGCACGTCGAGCAGTGCGCCGGAGCCAAGCACGGCGACACTCTCCCGGCCCGGGCACGCCGCCACCGCCTCCATAATGACCTGTTTCGCCGCTTCCAGATGCGGTCGCCACGCACCGCGGTGTCGGCGGTAGCGGT
Source organism: Oceanibaculum sp. (assembly GCF_022449305.1). NCBI lineage: Bacteria > Pseudomonadati > Pseudomonadota > Alphaproteobacteria > Rhodospirillales > Oceanibaculaceae > Oceanibaculum > Oceanibaculum sp. The sequence continues at coordinate 53,708 of NZ_JAKUSO010000010.1, forward strand.
AGAGGATGCCGCGCCCTTCGGCATGGTAGGCGGCCAGAATATCGGGATCGGAGATCATGCCCGGAAAATACTCCAACCGTTACAGGGGAACCAGACGCAGGCCGTGCTTGACGGCGGGCGCGTCCTGGGCTGTCTTGGCGCGAAACCGCGCGAGGACACAATGACTGATACCAAGAGCTGGGCCGAGATCACCGCCGACATCCTGCTGGACATCAAGGCGATCCACATCCGCCCGGAGGAACCCTTCACCTTCACCTCCGGCCGGCTCAGCCCGGTCTATGTCGATTGCCGCAAGATCATCAGCTTCCCGCGCGCCCGCGCCAAGCTGATGGACATGGGCGTGGAGAAGATGGGCCGCATTGCCGGCTTCGAGGGCTTTGACGCGGTGGCCGGCGGCGAGACGGCGGGTATCCCCTTCGCCGCCTGGATCGCCGAACGGATGGGCCTGCCGATGCTCTATGTTCGCAAGAAACCCAAAGGCTTCGGGCGCAATGCTCAGATCGAAGGTGAAATCAGAGAAGGCCAGCGCGTGCTGCTGGTGGAAGACCTTGCGACCGATGGCGGCAGCAAGCTGAACTTCGTCGAGGCGCTGCGCACTGCCGGGGCCGAGGTGGCGCACTGCTTCGTCGTGTTCCATTACGGCGTGTTCCCGGAAGGGGTCGCCAAGCTGACCGAGCAGGGCGTGGCCCTGCACGAGCTGGCGACCTGGGCCGATGTGCTGCTGGCCGCCGAGCGGCGCGGCTACACCAAGGACCAGCTCGACCAGGTGCGCAGCTTCCTGAAGGACCCGGACGGCTGGGCGGAAAACCGCGCGAAGGGGTGAGCCCAAGGGGCGAGAGTATGCCCCCGATGTCCTTCGAGACGCCTGCTAACGCAGACTCCTCAGGACGAGGGGAGCACAGGAACTCCGACAGAGCCTTCTGGTGACCTCATGCTGAGGAGCCGGCTGGAAGCCGGCGTCTCGAAGCATAGGGCAGCGCAATGAACCGCCCCTGCCGCCAGGCGCGCTGATACTCGCCATCTCCTCCGCCCGTCACCCCCGGCCTTGTGCCGGGGGTCCAGGCTTCCACCTGCTGGATGGTCGGATCAAGTCCGACCATGACGAGGGAAATGTATGAGCGCTTATTCAAAAAATACCCGCCGAAGTTAGTACGCGCCCCTGTCGCGCCGGATCACGGCTGCTATACTCCTTCACATGCAAGAAGATAAGGATGGCAGCGAAGGAATGGCGATGAAGCGGCTGATAAGTCTCGGTTTTCTGGCGCTGTTCGCGCTCTGCCTGACGGTCAGCGGACCGGCGGCGCAGGCGAAGCCGAAGGACGAGCTGGTCATCGGCATCACGCAGTTTCCCTCCACGCTGAACCCGCTGATCGACGCCATGATGGCGAAGTCCTACGTGCTGGGCATGGCGCGGCGGCCGATCACCACCTATGGCCCGGATTGGCAGCTGATGTGCATGCTCTGCACCGGCCTGCCGACCATCGAGAATGGCGGCGCCGTCCCCTTCGCTCTCGACAAGCCGAACGATGCCGGCGGCACCCAGGGCATCCGCCTCACCTACACGCTGCACCCTAACGCCAAATGGGGCGACGGCACGCCGGTCACGACGAAGGATGTGATCTTCACCTGGACGGTGGGAAAGACACCGCAGAGCGGCGTCGCCAACCAGGAGACCTTCCGCCGTATCCTCGATATCGAGGCGAAAGACGACAAAACTTTCACCCTCACCCTCGACCGGCTGTCGTTCAACTACAACGCCATCAACGGGCTGGATTTGCTGCCGGCCCATCTGGAGGAAACGCCGATGGCGGAGCCGGCGGAATATCGCCGCCGCACGCTGTACGACACCAACCCGACCAATCCCGGCCTGTATAACGGCCCCTACCGCGTCACCCAGGTTGCCCCCGGCAGCCACATCACGCTGGAGCGCAACCCGCACTGGTGGGGCAAGACGCCGCATTTCAGCCGCATCGTCGTCCGCGTCATCGAGAATACGGCGGCGCTGGAGGCCAATCTGCTGGCCGGCGACATCGACTATATCTCCGGCGAGCTTGGTCTGCCGCTGGACCAGGCGCTGGCCTTCGAGAAACGCCATGGCGAGCGGTTCAAGATCGCCTACAAGCCCGGCCTGATCTACGAACATATCGATCTGATGCTGGACAATCCGGTGCTGGCAGATATCCGCGTGCGCCGGGCACTGATCCACGCCATAGACCGGCAGGCCATCGACCGCCAGCTGTTCGGCGGCAAGCAACCGGTCGCCCATTCCAATGTGAACCCGCTGGACTGGGTACATGATGCGGCCACGCCAACCTATGCCTATGACCCGAAGCTGGCGGCAGCCCTGCTCGACGAGGCCGGCTGGACGCGCGGCGCCGGCGGCATCCGCCAGAACGCCAAGGGCGAGAAGCTGACGCTGGAGTTCATGACCACGGCGGGCAACCGGACGCGGGAGCTGGTGCAGCAGGCGCTGCAGGCGCAATGGCGGCAGGCGGGCGTGGATATCCGCATCCGCAACGAGCCGGCCCGCGTGTTCTTCGGCGAGACGGTGACGAAGCGGAAATTCACCGGCCTTGCCATGTATGCATGGATCAGCGCGCCGGAATCGGTGCCGCGCACCACGCTGCATTCCTCGCAGATTCCGAGTGCCGAGAATGGCTGGAGCGGCCAGAACAATCCCGGCTTCCGCAATGAAGAGATGGACCGCCTCATCGACCGGCTGGAGGTCGAGCTGGAGCGCGAGAAGCGCCGGCCCATGTGGTCGCGGCTGCAGGAAATCTACGCCACCGAGTTGCCGGTCATCCCGCTCTATTTCCGCTCCGACGCCTATGTGATGCCGCGCTGGCTGGAGGGCATCACCCCGACCGGCCACCAGTACCCGACGACGCTGTGGGTCGAGCAATGGCGCGCGGCGGAGTGACCCGCCCCCACCTGCCGGCCCGCTGATGCAGGCCTATATCGTCCGGCGGCTGCTGCAGGGCATCGGCGTTCTGATCGTCATGTCCTTCATCATCTATGGATTGCTGGGGCTGATGCCGGGCGACCCCATCGACCTGATGATCCAGGCCGACCCGAACCTGACCAGCGCCGACATCGCCCGGCTGAAGGCGCTGTACGGGCTGGATCGGCCGATCCTGGAGCGCTATGCCAACTGGGCCTCAGCAGCGCTGAGCGGCGATTTCGGCTACTCCCGGCAATTCTCCCGGCCGGTGCTGGAAGTGCTGGTGCCGCGCCTCGGCAACACGCTGCTGCTTATGGGGGCCAGCTTCGTGCTGGCCATAGCCATCGCCCTGCCGCTGGGCGTGCTGGCGGCCAGCCGGCCGGGCTCGCTAGCCGACCGCATCGTGAACCTGTTCTGCTTCGCCGGCATCTCCGTCCCGCCCTTCTGGCTGGCGCTGCTGCTGATCATGCTGTTCGCCGTCACGCTGGGCTGGCTGCCGGCGGGCGGTGCCGCGCCTGCGGGCATGGAGAATCCCGGCCTTGCCGACCGGCTGCCCTATCTGGTGCTGCCAGTCATCACCCTGACGCTGGCCAGCCTTGCCGGCCTCACGCGCTATCTGCGGGCGTCCCTGATCGAGGCGATGCGCGAGGATTATATCCGCACCGCCCGCGCCAAGGGCGCCGGCGAGGCGCGCGTGCTGTGGCGGCACGGCGTGCGCAACGCGCTGATCCCGGTGGTCACCATCCTGGCGCTGGATTTCGGCACCCTGTTCTCCGGCGCGCTGATCACCGAGACCATGTTCGCCCAGCCCGGCATGGGCAAGCTGATCTACGACGCGATCATGAACAATGACTATAATCTGGCGCTGGTCGGGCTGCTGTTCGCGACGCTGGTGACGCTGCTGGCAAACCTCGCCGCCGATATCGGCTATGCGAAGCTGGACCCCCGGATTTCCTACGCATGAGTGCCGATACCTCACTCGCCCCGGCCATGGAACGCCCGGCGGTGCTGGTCTGGCGGCGCTTCCGCCGGCACCGGCTGGCGCTGGCCAGCCTTGCGCTGCTGATCCTGCTGGCCATCCTCGCGCTGGCTGCCCCGCTGATCGAGCGGGCACTGGGGCTGGACGCGGCGGCGGTAAATCTGTTCGGCCGGCTGGCTCCACCCTCCTCCGAGCACTGGCTGGGCACGGACGAGCTGGGCCGCGATCTGCTGCTGCGGCTGCTCTATGGCGCGCGGGTATCACTGTTCGTCGGCATCGTCGCGGCGCTGATGGCGGCCAGCATCGGCGCGGTGCTGGGCGTTGCCGCCGGCTATCTGGGCGGGCGGCTGGACGCCGTGCTGATGCGGCTGGCGGACGGGGTGATCTCGCTGCCCATGCTGCCGCTGCTGATCGTGCTGGCGGCCATCGATCCGGCCAAGCTGGGCCTGCCGGACAGCGTGGCGCAGTCGGAGCATCTCAGCCTCTACCGCATCGTCGCCATCATCGCACTGGTCGGCTGGACGACCACGGCGCGGCTGGTGCGCGGCGCCACCCTGTCGCTGAAGGAACGCGCCTTCGTGGAGGCGGCGCGTGCGCAGGGCGCCACGGCGGCGCGCATCATGTTCCGCCATATCCTGCCAAACGCACTGTCGCCGCTGCTGGTCGCCACCACCCTGTCGGTCGGCAATGTGATCCTGCTGGAATCGGTGTTGAGCTTCCTGGGCCTCGGCATCCAGCCGCCGGTGGCGAGCTGGGGCGCCATGCTGACCGGCGCGCAGGAAACGCTATGGCAGCGCACGGCGCTCGCCCTCTACCCCGGCCTGCTGATCTTTCTGACCGTCATCGCCTTCAACTTCCTGGGCGACGGGCTGCAGGACGCCTTCGACCCCCGGGCCGGACGAGGTGGCGGACGAGGCGCTGGAAGAGGCGTCGTTCGCCGCTGAGCGTTCGGCCATGCGGGCCTCTTTCCGGACACGGGCACCGGCCAGCATCTCCCGCCAGCGCTTGCGGCGCCGGCCGCGCATCAGGTTGCGGCCCCACAGCAGCAGGCCGATGCCGGCGATACCGCCCAGAATGTAGAATTCGTACTGCTTGATCTCGGCCAGGTACATCTGGAACACCTCGCCGAACAGATAGCCCAGCAGGCCGACGGCAATCGCCCAGATGAAGGCCGCGATCAGGTTCAGCGGCATGAAGCGCATCGGGCTGATGCCGCTCATCCCGATGACGAAGGGGCTGACCGAGCGCACGCCATAGATGAAGCGGAAGCTGAGGATGAAGATGACGTCGTACTTGTGCAGCAGCGCCATCGCCTTGGCCGAGCGCTCGCGCCAGCGCGGGCGCTTGTCGAGCAGGCGAACACCCCAGCGCCGGCCGATGAAATAGTAGAGCTGGTCGCCAAGGAAGGTGCCGACGAAGGCCGCCAGCATCACATAGGGAAGTTCCAGATAGCCACGATGCGCCGCGAAGCCGCCCAGAACCAGGATGGTCTCGCCCTCGAAGAATGTCCCGACGAAAACCGCGAGATAACCGTATTTCGCGATCATTTCCGAAAGCATGGGGGCGGGCCTGTCCTGGAGAGTGCGTGGTGAAGATATGCGCCCGCCATTCTTAAAATCCAATTAATTCAGTCGATGGCAACCAACGGGCGCTCTTCTTCTATAACGCGCCCAGCGCCCGCTTGTTCGCATCGCCGCTCTGCGCTTCAATGGCAGCCATGAAATCCGCCGCTTTCTTCCTTGCCCTTGTCCTGCTTGCCCTCGCCGCCTCCGACCGGCCGGCGCAGGCGCAGACTCCTGCGTCACCCGGTATCGGCGCCACCGGCAAGATCTGCTTCCTGCTGCGCAACCGCTCGCCGGTGACGCTCTATGGCCGCGTGGTGCTGCAATCGCGCGAGCGCTTCACCTTCCGGCTGGAGCGTAACCGGCAGGTCGAATCCTGCCTGGTCGGCACGACCTATGGCGGCAACCGCATCTCGCTGGTGCTGGTGAACTTCCTGGGGCTGCCGCTGTTCAACTGCTACACCACGACCAGCCATGCCATCGATATCAACGCGCGCCAGCAGGAAGAAGGCTGGCGCTACACGGCGGACTGCCGATAGGGAGAGAAACCATGGAATACCGCAATCTGGGCCGCAGCGGCCTGAAGGTCTCGCCGCTGTGCCTCGGCACCATGATGTTCGGCGGCCCGACGAACGAGGCGGATTCCGCCGCCATCATCGCCGATGCCCGTGACCGCGGCGTCAATTTCATCGATACTGCCGACGCCTATAATGAGGGCGAGTCGGAGCGTGTCGTCGGCCGCACCATCAAGGCCGACCGCGACTGCTGGGTACTGGCAACCAAGCTGGCCAACCCGATGGGGCCGGGCCCGAACGAACGCGGCCTGTCGCGGCGCTGGGTGCTGCAGGCAGCCGAGGCCAGCCTGAAGCGCCTCGGCACCGACCATATCGACATCCTGTACCTGCATAAGGAAGACCTGACGACACCGCTGGACGAGACCGTGCGCGCGATCGAGATGCTGGTGCGCGCCGGCAAGATTCGCCATTTCGGCCTGTCGAATTTCCGCTCCTGGCGGGTAGCAGAGATCTGCCGCCTGACCGGCGAGGCCGGCATCGACCGCCCGGTGGTCAGCCAGCCCTACTACAACGCCATGAACCGCATGCCGGAGGTCGAGCATCTGCCGGCCTGCAATCACTACGGGCTGGGCGTGGTGCCCTACAGCCCGCTGGCGCGCGGCATCCTGACCGGCAAGTACCTGCCGGATTCCCCGCCGCCGAACGACAGCCGCGCGGCACGCCAGGACAAGCGCATGATGCAGACCGAATGGCGGCGCGAATCCATGGTCATCGCGCAGACCCTGAAGGCCCATGCCGAGAAGAAGGGCACCACCGCCATCGGCTTCGCCGTCAACTGGGTGCTGAACAATCAGTTCGTCACCGCCACCATCGCCGGGCCGCGCACCATGGACCACTGGCTGGGCTATGTGGAGGCGCTGTCCTACCGCTTCGACGCCGAGGATGAGGCGCTGGTGGACAGTCTGGTGCCCATCGGCCACCCCTCCACGCCCGGCTACAGCGACCCCAGCTACCCCATCGAGGGCCGCGTGGTGCGGACGGGGGCATAATAACGCTTTTCGTCAGTAACGCTTGACGTTATTATGCTGAAGAGCTTTGCAATCGCGATGCGGAGTCAATCTGGCTGGGACACTTCGCCAGACGGCTGCCGACGGACATTCAGCGGATTGCCCGGCGCAAGCTGCGTATGCTGGATGCCGCGACGGCGCTTGAGGAATTGCGTGTTCCTCCCGGCAACCGGCTGGAAGCTCTGAAAGGTGACCGTGCCGGGCAGTACAGCATTCGCATCAACGATCAGTGGCGGATCTGTTTCGTCTGGGATGGCGATGGCGCGCGGGAGGTTGAGATTGTCGATTATCACGGCTGATAAACAGGCAGGCATGCTTCCCAATATTCATCCCGGGGAAGTGCTGCGCGAGGAATTTCTGACCCCGATGGGCCTGACCGCCTACCGGCTGGCCAAGGCCATCGGCGTGCCGCAGACCCGCCTGTCGGAAATCCTGCATGAGCGACGGGGCATCACCGCCGATACGGCGGCAAGACTGGGCCGCTATTTCGGCACCAGCCCGGCCTTCTGGATGAATTTGCAGGCACGCTACGATCTGGAACAGGTCGAGCGGGAAAAGGGGCCGGATATCGCCCGCATCGTTCCGCTCGACGCTGCGTGATCCAGCCCTGTTGCCCTACGCCGCCTTGCCCAGCGTGGTCTCGACCAGCTTCGCCCAGTAGCTGGCGCCGATCGGCAGCACGCCGTCATTGAAGTCGTAATGCGGGTTGTGCAGCATGCAGCCGCCCTCGGTCGAGCCATTGCCGATCCAGACATAGCTGCCCGGCTTCTGCTGCAGCATGAAGGCGAAATCCTCCGACCCCATGGAGGGCATCAGATCGTCATGCACATTGCCGTCGCCGACAACCTGGGCCGCGACCCTGGCCGCGATCTCGGTCTCCGGCGCGGTGTTGATCGTCGGCGGGTAGCGGCGCTCATACTTCACCGTGGCGGTCGCCCCCATAGTCTGGCAGATGCCGTCCACGATGCGGCGCATCGCCGGCTCGATGCTGTCCTGCACTTCCGGGCGGAAGCTGCGCGTGGTGCCGCGCAGCACCACCTCGTCCGGCAGCACATTGTAGGCGTCGCCGCCATGGATCTGCGTGACGCTGACCACCACCGCATCCAGCGGATGGGTGTTGCGGCTGGCGATGGTCTGCAGCGCGTTCACGATCTGCGAGGCGGTCACCACCGAATCCACGCCCATATGCGGCATGGCGCCATGCGCGCCCTTGCCCTTCACGGTGATCTCGAAAATATCGAACGAGGCCATCATCGGCCCGGTGCGCACCGCCATCTTGCCGACATCGAGGCCGGGCCAGTTGTGCATGCCATAGACCTGCTCGACCGGGAACTTCTCGAACAGCCCGTCCTCCACCATGACCCGGCCGCCGCCCTCATTCTCTTCCGCCGGCTGGAAGATGAAATAGACCGTGCCGTCGAAATTCTTCGTCTCGGACAGGTACTTGGCCGCCCCCAGCAGCATGGTGGTGTGGCCGTCATGGCCGCACGCATGCATCTTGCCCTCATGCTGTGACTTGTGGTCGAAATCGTTCTTCTCGTGCACGTCCAGCGCATCCATGTCGGCACGCAGGCCGATGGCCCGGCCGGAGCCGTTGCCGCCCGTCAGCTTGCCGACAATGCCGGTGCCGGCGAGGCCGCGATGCACCTCGATGCCGAAGGATTCCAGCTTCTCCGCGACAAAGGCGCTGGTCTTGTGCTCCTCGAAGGCGGTTTCCGGGTGGGTGTGGATGTGATGCCGCCAGGCGGTCATCTCGTCCTGGAAGTCGGCGATACGGTTGATGATCGGCATGATCTGGCCCTCCCCAGTCTCTCTCGGATTACTCCGCCGCCATCGGGAAGGCGGAGACGCCACCCGGCCGGCGGTCGAGCGCGGCGATACCGTTCTTCAGCACCATGACATGATTCTCGGCGCGCGAAGCGGCCTTGATGTCACTGAGCGGATCGCCCTTCACCAGCAGCAGGTCGGCGGCCAGCCCCTCGGCGAGGGTGCCCCGATCGGACAACCGCATCAGGTCGGCGGCGTTCTTCGTGGAGATGGTGATGGAATCCATCGCGGAGATGCCGATCTCCGTCATGTATTCCAGCTCCTTCGCGTTCTCGCCATGCTTGTTGTAGGGCGTGCCGGCATCGGTGCCCATGGCGAGGTTGCCGCCCGCCTTGTAGAACATCAGAATCGACTGCTTGTGCCGTTCGGCCACGCGCGCTGCCTTCTCATAGGCATAGGGCGGCACGCCATTATCCTTGTTGGCGACGATATTGTTCACCGCTGCCAGGGTGGGCACAATGTAGGTGCCGCGCGGCAGCATCTCGTCGATGCATTGCTGCGTCAGGAAGATACCGTGCTCGATGGAATCGATCCCGCCGCGCACCGCGTTCAGGATGCCCTCCTCGCCCTGGGCGTGGCTGGCGCAGGTCTTGTGGAAGCGGTGCCCCTCGGCGATGCCGGCGGCCAGCTCCTCCGGCGAGTAATGCGCGTCCTCCGGGTTCACGCCTGGAGTCATCACACCGCCGGTGGCCATGATCTTGATGAGGTCGGAGCCGGCATGCACCTGCTCGCGCACCGCCTTCACCACATCGTCAACGCCGTCGGCGATGCGGCCATAGCGGTTGCCGTGACCGCCGGTCATGCAGATCATGCGGCCGGCGGCGCGGATCGTCGGGCCCAGCTGCTTGCCGGCATTGCAGGCATCGCGCACGCCGAATTCCAGATAATCCTTGCCACCGCAGTCGCGCACGGCGGTCACGCCGCCGCGCAGCGTGATCTGCGCATGCTCCAGCGCGCGGATGGCGATCTGGTCGGGCCGCGCGGTCTGCACGAAGATGCTGGGATTGCCCTCCGCCCCCATGCAGAGATGGACATGGCAGTCGATCAGGCCGGGCAGCAGGGTCATTCCCTTGGCGTCCACGGTCTGGCCAGCATAGCCGGCGAATTCACCCGCCGGGGCGATCCGGGCGATCTTGCCGCCCTCGACCATCAACCCGTGATCCTTCAGCGCCTTGCCGGCGCCGTCGATGATCTGCGCGCCCAGGAAAAGCATGCTCATATCCCTGTTCCTTCTTCTCTTAAATCGGCCATTTCAGACTAGGCCATAGCGTCCGGCAATGCCGCCCCAACAGCCGCAAGGCTGGGCTGCGGCATGTTCATATCCCCGGCTGCCTAGCCTCAGGCAGCCGTGGGGATACGGCCTTCCTCGACGCCGTGGCAGGCGATCTTTGCGCCGTCCGGCAGGGCGATGGCCTGCGGCGCCTCACGCTTGCAGCGGTCATTGGCGAAGGGGCAGCGTGGATGGAAGGCGCAGCCGCTGGGCGGGTTAATCGGGTTCGGCACCTCGCCCGCAACCGGCGCACGCTCCGCCCCCTTCATGTCCAGGTCGGGGATCGTGTCCAGCAGCAGCTTGGTATAGGGATGGCGCGGCTTGGCGAACAGCACGCGCGCCGGCGCCACCTCCACCAGCTTGCCCAGATACATCACGCCGACATGGTTCGACATGTGATAGACGACGGCAAGGTTGTGGCTGATGAACAGGTAGGTGAGGTTCAGCTCGCGCTGAAGTTCCTTCATCAGGTTCAGGATCTGCGCCTGCACCGAGACGTCCAGCGCCGAGGTCGGCTCATCGCACACCAGGAATTCCGGATTGCTGGCGAGCGCGCGGGCAATCGAGATGCGCTGGCGCTGGCCGCCGGAGAATTCGTGAGGATACTTCACGCCGTCCTTGGCCGACAGGCCAACGAAATTCAGCAGCTCCCCCACCCGCTTCTGGGTTTCCGCCTCGCCGGAGGTCAGCCCGAAGAAGCGCAGCGGCTCGGCGATGATGTCCACCACCCGCCAGCGCGGATTGAGCGAGGCATAGGGGTCCTGGAAGATCATCTGCATCTTGCGGCGCATCGGGGCCATCTGCTTGCGCGTCAGGCCGGCGATGTTCTGCCCCTCGAAGATCAGGTCGCCACGTGTCGGGGTATAGAGGCCGACCACGAGGCGCGCCACGGTGGATTTGCCGCACCCCGATTCGCCGACCAGCGAGAAGGTCTCACCGCGCGCGATCTCGAAATTCACCCCATCCACCGCCTTCAGCGTCTGGCGCGGCACGCCCTCGATGACGCGGTTCAGCAGCGGCGGCGACACGTCGAAATAGCGCGCCAGGTCACGGGCAGCCAGCACCGGGCCGGCATCGGCAGCCTGGGTTTTCAGGGCGGCGTTCTCAGCCATGGACCGCCTCCTTCTCGTACAGCCAGCAGGCCACGTCCGTCTTCTCCACGGCAATCAGCTCCGGCCGCTCGACGCGGCATTTGTCGAACACCTTGGGGCAGCGCGGGTTGAAGGCGCAGCCCTGCGGGATGTCGGTCAGGCGCGGCATGGCGCCATCGATCTGGGTCAGCTGCTCGATATCGTGGCCGATCATCGGGATCGAGCCCATCAACCCATGCGTATAGGGGTGCTTGGCGCGCTTGATGACGTCCTTCACCGGGCCAATCTCGGCAATGCGGCCGGCATACATGACCGCCACCCGGTCCGCCGTCTCCGCGATCACGCCCATATCGTGGGTGACCAGCATGACCGCCGTGCCATGCTCCCGGCACAGCCGCTTCAGCAGCGCGATGATCTGCGCCTGGATCGACACGTCCAGCGCCGTGGTCGGCTCGTCGGCGATCACCAGCGTCGGGTTCACCGCCAGTGCCAGCGCAATCACCACACGCTGCCGCATGCCGCCGGAGAACTGGTGCGGGTAATGGTCGATGCGGCGTTCCGGCGCCGGGATGCCGACATCGGACAACAGCTCGATGGCACGGTCGCGCGCCTGCTTGTCCGTCATGTCGGTATGGGTCTGGATCGTCTCGGTCAGCTGCCGCCCCACGGAATAGAGCGGGTTCAGGCTGGTCAGCGGATCCTGGAAGATGGCGCCGATCTTGCGGCCGCGGATCTTGCGCATCTCCTCATAGGGCAGATTGTCGATCCGCCTTCCATCCAGCGTGATGCTGCCGGCCGCGATGCGGCCCGGCGGCTCCAGCAGGCCGATGACAGCGGCGCCGGTCAGTGACTTGCCGGCACCGGATTCGCCGACCACGCCCAGCACCTCGCCGGGCATGATGTCGAAGCTGATGCCATCGACGGCGGTGAGGATACCGCGCCGGGTCGGGAACTCGATTTTCAGATCGCGGACCTGGAGCAGCGGCTTGTCGGTGCTCTGGGGCATTTCCGGCATGTCCTATCGCAGCTTCGGGTTAAGGGCGTCGCGCAGCCAGTCGCCCAGCAGGTTCACGGCCAGCACCAGGATCACCAGTGCCGCGCCGGGGAAGATGGTCATCCACCATTCGCCGGAGAACAGGAAGTCGTTGCCGATGCGGATCAGCGTGCCCAGTGAGGGCTGGGTCGGCGGCACGCCGACGCCCAGGAAGGACAGCGTCGCCTCGGTCAGGATGGCGATGGCCAGGCTGATGGTGGCGATGACCAGCACCGGACTCATCACGTTCGGCAGCACATGCCGGATCAGGATGAGGGCCGGATGCAGGCCGATCACGCGGGCCGCCTGCACATATTCCTTGTTCTTCTCGACCAGGCACGATCCGCGCACGGTACGCGCGAACTGCACCCAGTTGGCAAAGGCGATGGCCAGCACAAGGATGACGAGGGCGATCTCCTCATGCATGCCGCGCGGCAGCAGAGAGCGGGTGAAGCCGTCGATCAGCAGCACGATCAGGATGGCCGGGAAGCTGAGCTGCACATCGGCGATGCGCATGATGACGGCATCGGTGACGCCGCCGAAATAGCCGGCGACGAGGCCCAGCACGATGCCCATCACCATCGCCAGGATGACCGACAGGAAGCCCACCGTCAGCGACACGCGCGCGCCGAACATGATGGTGGAGAACACGTCGCGACCCTGATCGTCGGTGCCCAGCAGGTAGCTGGGGTCTCCCCCTGCCTCCCACACTGGCGGCCGGAAGGCATCCATCAGGTTCAGCGTAACCACGTCATAGGTGTTGTGCGGCGCAATCCAGGGGGCCAGGAAGGCCAGCAGGAAGAACAGCATCGTCACCACGAAGGCGACGATCACGACGGGTGAGCGCTTGAAGCTGTAGAACACATCGCCATCGAAGAAACGGCGCGCACCGTCGCTGATGCGGAACCACAGGCTGCGGGCGGCGCCGAGATCGTCGGTCATATTGGTATCGGCCATGGTTTGCCCTCCCTCAATGCCCGCCGCGCTCGACGCGCAGGCGCGGATCGACGACGTAATAGAGCATATCGACCATCAGGTTGATGACCACGAAGATGAAGGCGACCAGGCAGAGATAGGCCGCCATGACGGGAATATCGACGAACTGGATCGCCTGCAGGAACAGCAATCCCATGCCGGGCCACTGGAACACCGTCTCGGTGATGATGGCGAAGGCGATCAGCGAGCCGATCTGCAGGCCAGTGATGGTGATGACCGGCACCATCGTGTTCTTCAGCGCATGGCCGAAATTCACCGCCCGGTTGGAAAGGCCGCGGGCGCGCGCGAACTTGATGTAGTCGGTGCGCAGCACCTCCATCATCTCGGCGCGCACCAGGCGCATGATCAGCGTCAGCTGGAACAGGCACAGCGTGATCGACGGCATGATCAGCGCCTGCCAGCCACCGACGGTGAGGAAATTGGTCGTCCACCAGCCCAGATCGACCGTCGGCCCGCGCCCGAAGGAGGGCAGCCAGCCAAGCCAGACCGCGAAGATCAGGATGAGGATGATGCCGATCAGGAAGGTCGGCAGGGAAATGCCTATGAGCGAGGCTGTCAGCAATATCTTGCTGATCGTTCCGTGGCGGTGCAGGCCGGTATAGACGCCCAGCGGCACGCCGATGGCCAGGGCCAGCACGGCGGCGACGAACACCAGCTCCAGCGTCGCCGGCAGGCGCGTGGCGATGACATCCGAGACCGGGCGGCTCAGCCGGTAGGAGACGCCGAAATCGCCCTGCACGGCATTGCCGACGAAACGGGCGAACTGGATCGGGAATGGCTGGTCGAGCCCGAGTTCCCTGCGCAATTCCTCGCGCTGCTCGGCGGTCGCCTCCTGACCCATCATGTTGTTGACCGGGTCGCCGACGAAATTGAACAGCGAGAAGGAGATGAACGCCACCGCCAGCATCACGAAAAGTGACTGGAGCAGACGTCGGATGATGAAAGCGAACATTTCGCCGTGCCTGAAAAACGGAGCTGGGTCGGCCGCCGAAAGAGCGACGGCCCGGACCGTGGGAGGTCCGGGCCGTACTACTCCCGGCTGGCGCCTTACTTCATGGTGACGTAGCGGATGTCCACGTCGTTCTGCGGACGCTGCTTCACCTCGGCGACGGTGTTGGCGACGCCCCAGGCAAGCGCCTGCTGATGCAGCGGCAGGTGGCCGAAGTCTTCCTTATGGATCTTCATGGCCTCGCTGATCATAGCGTTGCGCTTTTCCTGGTTGGTCTCGACCCGGATCAGGTCGGTCAGTTCCTCAACACGCGGGTTGGTGTAACGGCCCGAGTTCCAGGTGCCCTGGCCCTTGCCGTCCAGCGTGATGATGTTCTCCAGCAGGTTCAGCGCGTCGTAGCTGCCCGGCGTCCAGCCCAGCATGTAGAAGCTGGTGTTCCAGTTCTGCTTGGCGCCGATCTTGTCGAAATGCAGCGACTTGGTCTGGGCGTTCAGCTTGATGTCGATCCCGATGCGCTTCAGCATCGGCACGACGGCCAGACAGATCGCCTCGTCGTTCACATAACGGTCGTTCGGGCAATCCAGCGTGACCGGGAAGCCGTTCGGATAGCCGGCTTCCGCCAGCAGCTTCTTGGCCGCTTCCGGATCATACGGGTAGCGGTCGTTCAGCGCCTTGTCGAAGCCGTTGATGCCCGGGGCAATCATCAGCGCCGTATTGGCCGAGGCGCCGCGCATCACGACGCGCTTGATCGCTTCCATGTCCACGGCCTGGTAGAAGGCCTGACGGACCTTCTTGTCCTTGAACGGGTTCTTGCCGGTGCCCGGCATGTCGAGCAGCTCGTCACGATGCTGGTCGAAGCCCAGGAAGATGGTGCGCAGCTCCGGCCCCTGCAGGACCTTGGCGCTGCTGGAGCTGTCGATGCGCTTCACGTCCTGCAGCGGCACCGGGTACATCAGGTCGATCTCGCCAGACAGCAGCGCGGCCACGCGGGTCGCGTCATTACCGATCGGGGTGAAGATGGCCTTGGTCAGCTTGTGGCTCGGCATGCCCCACCATC